>CAXMTM010000277.1:0-2588 GCA_964196385.1 Arenicellales bacterium | reverse complement strand
TGAATCCCTGGGCGCCATATCCCTGGCCGGCCGGGAAAAACTCGACGATCTTGTTTTCGTCATCAACTGCAATCTGCAGCGCCTGGACGGGCCGGTGCGGGGCAATGGAAAAATTATCCAGGAACTGGAGAGTACATTCAGGGGCGCCGGCTGGAACGTAATCAAGGTCATCTGGGGTTCATACTGGGATCCACTGCTGATGCGCGATACCAAGGGACTGCTGGCCAAGCGCATGGAAGAGGCGGTAGACGGTGAGTACCAGGCATTCAAGGCCAAGGGTGGTGCTTACACACGTGAGCATTTTTTCGGAAAATATCCGGAACTCAAAGCCATGGTTGCCAACATGTCGGACCGGGATATCTGGCGACTGAACCGGGGCGGGCATGACCCGCACAAAATCTATGCCGCCTACGCTATGGCAATGAAGCACAACGGCCAACCCACGGTGATCCTGGCCAAGACAGTGAAAGGATACGGCATGGGCGATGCGGGCGAGGGGCAGAACATTACCCACCAGCAGAAGAAAATGGACGAGGGATCGTTGAAGCAGTTCCGCGATCGCTTCAAGATCCCGGTGTCGGATGAGCAGCTGGAAACCCTCCCCTATTTTCGTCCGCCCGACGACAGTGAGGAGATCAGATACCTCACCCAAAGGCGCGCCGCCCTGGGTGGTTACCTGCCGCAAAGATCCACCACAGCGGAGTCACCACCGGTACCATCGATCGACAAATTCAAAGCCCAATTGGAAAGCACGGGTGAGCGCGAAATTTCCACCACCATGGCGTTCGTCAGGATCCTTGCTGCACTCACTCGCGACAAGTCCATCGGCAAGTACATCGTTCCCATCGTGCCGGACGAATCGCGAACGTTCGGTATGGAGGGTTTATTCAGACAGCTCGGCATCTACTCCTCCGTGGGACAACTGTACAAACCCGAAGACGCGGATCAGCTCATGTATTACCGGGAAGACAAGCAGGGCCAGGTCCTGCAGGAAGGCATCAATGAGGCCGGTGCATTTTCATCGTGGATCGCCGCCGGCACCGCCTACGCCAACCACGGCATCAACATGATCCCCTTCTACATCTTCTATTCCATGTTTGGTTTTCAGCGCGTCGGGGATCTGGCCTGGGCAGCCGGCGATTCCCAGGCCCGGGGTTTTCTGCTGGGCGGCACAGCCGGTCGCACGACCCTGGCCGGTGAAGGCCTGCAACACCAGGACGGTCACAGCCATATTCTCGCCAGCACCATTCCCAACTGCATCTCATACGACCCGACCTATGCTTACGAACTTGCCGTGATCATCCATCACGGGTTGCAGGAAATGTACGTAGAGCAGCGCAACGTGTACTACTACATCACCGTGATGAATGAGAACTACAAACACCCTGCTTTGCCCAGCGGCGCCGAAGACGGGATCATCAAGGGTATGTATCTGCTGCACGATGCAACTGAGGAGGGCGCGGAACCCGACAACCCCTGTGTTCAGTTGGTCGGCAGCGGCAGTATATTGCGCGAGGTCGAACACGCCGCTCAAATTCTGAAAAACGATTTCGACGTCAGCGCGGACGTGTGGAGCGCGACCAGTTTCAACCAACTGAACCGCGACGGACTTGACGTTGAACGATGGAACCGGCTGCATCCTGAAGAATCACCCAGGAAATCCCACGTCGAGGAGTGCCTGGCCAATCGGCACGGGCCGGTAATTGCCGCTACCGATTATATGCAGAATTATGCCGATCAAATACGCCAGTTCGTGCCTGCTTTATATGTAACGCTGGGCACCGATGGCTTCGGCCGCAGTGACAGGCGCAGCAACCTGCGCAATCACTTCGAAGTAGACAGGTACTACATCACGGTGGCGGCGCTGAAATCCCTGGCCGATGAGGGGGATATTCCTTTCAAAAAAGTTTCTGAAGCAATCGAGAAATTCGGTATCGATACTGAAAAAACCAACCCTGCTATAGCGTAATGAGGATATCCGAGTGTTAAGTTACAAAGAAATCGAAGTCCCGGATATCGGTGACTTCAGGAGTGTGCAGGTCATCGAAATCCTGGTTCAGGAAGGTGAAAGAGTCGAGATAGACACACCGCTCATCACCGTAAAGACCGACAAAGGCCCTATGGATGTACCATCACCCCTGGCCGGCAATGTAACGGAACTGATCGTACAGGTCGAAGACAGGGTGACCAAAGGATCGTCGATCCTGCTGCTGGAAACGGAAGTGGATGATCCGATACCGGCGCCCCAGCGCTCACCAGTGGCGCCGGTGCTGGAGCGGGCGCCTGAACTGGACCTCGGACCCGATGAAAAGATCGAGCCGGTGTGGGAGATCGAACCCCTCATCGATCCCACCACCACAGAACCCCGCATCCCCGGCGACAGCTTCCCGGACGCGACACCGGCGGATCTCGAAGACACGGACGAACACGACATTCCGACTCTGCTGGAAGAAGTCTCAGCCTTGCCCCCGGACATAAACGACGGTTTCACTGTTGAGGTTGCCACGGCTGACGAGGAATTCACCCTGGATGTTACAACGCCTGACGAAGATTCCCGGGCACAGGATATGTCGGGTGCCGGCGTTGAA
>CAXMTM010000276.1:0-6082 GCA_964196385.1 Arenicellales bacterium | reverse complement strand
TTCGCAGGCGGCTCCACCGGTACCGCCATTCACGGCGCGATCGAAACCGCCAGGAAACTCGGTCCGGGTAAACTGGTGGTGGTGATTGTGTGCGATTCCGGCGATCGTTATCTGAGCAAGTGTTTCGACGACGACTGGATGAAGGATATGGGTTACATGGGCCCTGAACAGCGTCTGGGTACTGTTCGGGAAATTCTTCAACAAAAATCCGGGCACGTCGAATACGCCGATGCCGAAGAAACCCTGTCCAGCGTGGCCAAGCGAATGGCTGGCCTTGGCATCTCGCAAATGCCGGTGGCTGCGACAAACGGCGACAGTCTCAGGATCATCCATGAAGTAGATCTGCTGCAAAGCCTGGTCAACCAGGAGTGCGCCCTCGACGATTCGGTATCACGCATCGCCAAGGAACTGCAGGGGCAGGTTCAGATCGATGACTCGATTACTGCGGTGCAAAAGGTGTTCGATGACGAAAACGTGGCCATGGTCGTGGAAAACGGGGAGGTCACCGGCGTAATCACCAAGATCGATGTGGTGGAATTCCTGGTGGGCCGTCGCTAAGTCATGGCATCATTGATCGCAGACTGGCGCTTCTTCCGGGGATGCATCAAAGCAGCGGGCTATTAAAGGCCTGATTGATATGCCGAAATTCGCTGCCAATCTGACCTGGATGTTCAATGAGTGCGAGTTTCCGGAGCGGTTTGCCTTTGCGGCAAAACTCGGTTTCAGGGCTGTCGAGTGCCAGTTCCCCTATGACTGGGATCGCGAATTGCTGGCGCAGCGCTTGTCGGGTTCGAAGCTGCGGCTGGTAATGTTCAATATGCCCCCGGGAGATATGGAATCCGGGGAATACGGGCTGGCCGGATTACCCGGGCGCGAGCAGCAGTTTCAGGACTCCGTGGCAACGGCCCTGGCGTATGCCGATGCCCTGGACTGCACGATGTTGCACATGCTGGCGGGGATTGTTCCCGCGGATCAGTGCCAACAGAAATATTTGGAAACGTATTTACAAAACCTGGAATGGGCGGCGAAAGAGTGCGCCCGGTCCGGTGTTACCGTGCTGCTGGAGCCGATAAATACCTTCGAGCGCCCCGGATATCTGATCTCTACAACCTCGGAAGCCCGGTATGTCATTGAGCAAATCGAATCCGCCAATGTGGCCATGCAGTTCGATGTCCACAACGCACAATTGATGGAAGGCAATCTTTCCAGGGCGCTCAGATCAAACTTCAGCAACATAGGGCATATACAGATTGCCGGCGTCCCCGACCGTACACCGCCCGACGTGGGCGAGATCAATTACCCGTATCTGTTCGATCTCATCGACGAACTTGGATACACAGGCTGGGTCGGTTGTGAGTTCAGGCCTGGAGAACGAACAGTAGACGGCCTCGTCTGGGCCGCCAGGTACGGCATAGGATCGTGATAGCCAGGCCGCGGCTGGATTGGGCAGCGTTGAGTCCTTCGGTCCTGCCTTGATTTGGGGCCATTTAGCACCATATGTTACTGTTAGCACAAGACACGGGTTGACTGATCATGAACGATGATATCAAGACTCACATGAAGTCAAAGAATATATGGAAGCGCGGTTTGTTCATGCTGCTGTTTGCAGTGTTATATGGTGTCGCGGAAATCGTCCTCGCTGTTGTCGCTGTTTTTCAGTTTGGGCACGCCCTGATTACCGGGAAACCCAATGACAACGTGACCCGGTTCGGCTATTCCGTCGGTCGGTACATATTTGAGATTACCCTGTTCGTGACGTTCAACACCGAGGAAAGACCGTTTCCGTTCTCACCGTGGCCGGAACAGCCGGCTGACACTTAACGCTTAGCGGTCTTCCGTCACCTTTTGGCGGAGCTCTTTCAGCTGGCTGCGCCTGGTTTTGCTGTCCATCCTCTTTTGTCGCGACGAGCGGGTTGGTTTGGTTGGCACCCGGCGCCTGGGCTGATTCTTGACGCTTTGTACGAGGCGTTGAAGACGATCCAGGGCCTCCTCCCTGTTTTTCTGCTGACTTCGATATTGCTGTGCCTTGATGACGACCACGCCGTCTTTGCTGATATGTTGATCCTTGAGAGCGAGCAACCGGCTTTTATAGTAGTCCGGCAGGGAAGAAGCCGTGATGTCAAACCGCAAGTGTACGGCACTCGAGGTTTTGTTGACCTTTTGACCACCCGGGCCCTGGGCACGGACGGCATTCAATTCGATCTCGTATTCAGGGATGGATACGTTGTTAGAGATGACTAACATGAGACAGATGAGCCACCGCCATACTACCTCACGTTGCAAACCAGCGGTTTACTTCGTCTGTTACCGAAAATATGGGCGTACTGTCGAAGGTGAAGGTGTTGTGTTGGAAGTCGCCGCACGAGGCCTGGTGATAGTTGTCCTGGTACAGCTTCTTATTACCGCATATCTGTTGCAACGCTGAAACCAGGGCGTCGACGTCGGCCTTGTCGTTATACAAACCGAAGCTTGCCCTGGCCATGCCCCGGTGCAACTCCGCCAGCGCCTCGAGTTCCTCGTTACTCATCTCATCTGCGTATTCACTGAGTTCATCGGTGATCATTTCCCTGACATAGGGGTGTGCACAAAAGCACGCGTTGCGCACGGCGATATTGAAGTAATCGTTCAGTACGGCTGCGGTCAGCGAGTGATCGAATTCTTTTATGTTGAAAGAAAGAGCACCGGTTCTCCGCACCGTGCCAGGATCGGTATCGCCATAGATCAGCACGTCATCGATTTGTTGCATTTGCTCGATAGCGTATCGGATAAGCTTTTCTTCTTCATCGTCGATGTAGTCCATGCCGATTTTCTGCAGCGCGTAGAGCACCGTGGATAGTGCGATGGCGCCGGCGATGTTCGGTGTGCCGGCCTCCTCGCGATCGGGAAATTTATGGGTGGGCAGATAGCGGTTGATATGAACGTCGTCGACCATGCCTCCCCCCACTTCCACAGGTTCGATGCCTTCGAATAGATCTTTACGGGTGACCACCACACCGGGGGACGCGGGCGTGTAAATCTTGTGGCCGGACAAGGCCACCATATCCAGATTGCGGTCCGGGTTGTCGTGCCCGCTCATCCGGATGGGTACGTGGGCGGCCATCTGCGCCGCGTCGATCACGATCAGCGTCCCGTATCTGTGTGCCAGTTCGGCGATATCATAGATCGGATTGATGATACCGGTCACGTTGGACACGCCGGTCACTGAAACGTAGTTGACGTTGTCGCCGTACTGCTGCAAAGCCTTTTCTATTCTCTTGATATCTACACAACCCAGTTGATTTGTGTTGGTTACCGTCGGAATGTGGACGACTTGTTCAAAGTTTCGGCGGTGCGGCAGGTCGTTGGAGTGGTGTTCCATGACGGAAGTGATCACAACCTGTCTATCCGGTCTCTTCTCTTTGAGGGTTCGCGCTATGCGGTTGATTCCCCCTGTCGTTCCGCTGCCCACATAAAATGCGGTGTAGCGTTGCGGGTCGGCGTTGACGAAGGACAACACCATATCGTGCGCCCATTCGAATTCCCTGGTCGATAGCTTGGCCCCGAAATGTACATTGCTGTGGGTGTTGGAATAGTAGGGCATGTATTTTTTCATGATATCCGCCACTATCCCCAGTTGCAGCGTGCTTGCGGTGCTGTCCAGGTAAACCCGCCTGGTTCTTTCACCGCTGGCCAGCATGTATTCGACATCCAGTCCGGTCGTGCTGCTCTTGAGTTTGTCGAGCATGGCCGCTTTGCTCTTCGCGGTCCCGCGTTTGCCGTTGCTGTCGTTCATGTTGCCTTGCATATGGGTGTAAACACGGTAAGGTGTATCACAGATCGGGTTCGTGTTCTACCGCTTCGATGCGTGTGGTTCGATCCGCATGGATGCTGCCGCCAGAGTTGTTTTGAGTTCGATATATGACCACGTGTTGTGTTACAAAGCCGCTATACTGGCACGTGCGCTTGGTTTAAGACCGGAATGCCAGTCCGGTACAAACCATCTCTTCATTTATGAGCCACGGTGAACCACAGTTACGAGCAATGTTTGATCAGAGAAAATTGTTACTGGATGCCGCCGAGCGTGCCATCCGATACTACCGGCAACTTGCTGAAAGAAAGGTTGCACCGGACCCCCTGGCTGTTGCCAGGGTCAATGAACTGGACCAGCCTGTGCCGGAGGAACCTTGTACGCCGGAGGAAGTTCTGGCCGTGCTCGACGAAATTGGCTCACCCGCATCCATGGCCATGGCAGGTCCCCGGTTTTTTGGATTTGTGATTGGCGGGACGCTGCCGGCGACGCTGGCGGCAAACTGGCTGGCTGCGGCCTGGGATCAGGCCACCGGACTGAACGATGTCACCCCGATGACTGCAAAACTGGAACAGGTGTCCATGCGCTGGCTGCTGGATATACTGGGTTTGCCACCGGAATGTGGCGGGGGGTTCGTTACCGGCGCTACCATGGCCAGCTTCTCGGGACTTGCCTCTGCCCGTTATTCAGTGCTGAAGCAGGTCGGCTGGGATGTGGATGCAGATGGTCTGTTCGGGGCGCCGCCGATCAATGTCTACGTAAGTGAAGAGGTCCATCCCGCGGTCACCAAATCGTTGGGGTTGCTTGGCCTGGGACGAGACCGGTTGACCCGGATGGCGACCGATGACCAGGGGCGGATTAGGGTGCAGGACATGCCGTCCGTATCGGCGCCGGCTATTGTCTGTGCACAGGTCGGAAACGTGAATTCCGGTTCTATCGATGCCGTCGGTGAAATTTGTAGGCGAGTGAAACCGGATGGGGCGTGGGTACATGTAGACGGTGCGTTCGGATTGTGGGCCGCGGCCTCTCCGGCACTCAAACCCCTCATTGCCGGGGTGAATCTGGCGGATTCCTGGGCGATGGATTGCCACAAGTGGCTCAACGTACCTTATGACTGCGGGATCTCCTTTGTCCGCGACCACGAGGCTTTGCGCCGGACGATGTCGGTGAGTGCCGCCTATCTTCCACCCAGCGATGAGCGCGATCCCTCACATTACACGCCGGAGTTGTCCCGTCGTTCGCGTGGCATAGAGGTGTGGGCGGCGTTACGGTCCCTGGGCCGTTCCGGGGTGGCGGAACTCGTAGATCGATGCTGCGCCCACGCCCGGAGATTCGCCGGTGGACTGGAGAGCGCGGGTTACGAGGTATTGAACGATGTCGTGCTCAATCAGGTCGTGGTGTCATTCGGCGATGCCGATATGACCAACCGGGTGATCACCGAGGTTCAAAAAGAAGGCACATGCTGGGTAGGCGGGACGCTCTGGCACGGTCGCACCGCGATGCGTATCAGCGTCAGCAACTGGGCAACCACAAGTGATGACGTGGAGCAGAGCCTCAGTGCCATGATTCGCGTGGCGCGTACTTGTTGACCGACGCATCCCGAAAATCAGAGTTCCTGAGGGGGGGTAAAGATACCTTGCCCCTGGTCGTGGGAGCCGTTCCGTTCGGAATTATTTTTGGTGCTGTGGCCATAACCAGCGGGTTTTCCGTATGGGGGACCGTTGGCATGTCTGCGCTGGTGTTTGCCGGTTCCGCCCAGTTCATTGCCATCGGCCTGGTTGCCCAGGGTGTGGCACTGGGGTTCGTGGTGCTGACCACTTTCGCGGTAAATCTTCGGCATGCACTGTATGCGGCTTCGCTTGGCGTTTACACGAGACATTTATCCCAGCGCTGGCTCGCTCCGCTGGGTTTCTGGTTGACCGACGAAACTTACGCCGTGGCGATTCGGCGCTATGCGGAGAATGACGACTCCCCATACAAGCACTGGTACTATCTCGGCTCCGCTGCTTTCATGTACTGCAATTGGCAGTTGTGCACGTTGATAGGGATCATGATGGGCCGGAAACTCAAGGATCTCCCGGATCTGGGGTTGGACTATGCCATGGTAATTACATTTATCGGCATCGTCGTGCCCTTTATTGTCAACCGGCCGATGCTGATGTGTGCAGTGGTTTCAGGTACGGTTTCGATGTTTACCGTTGATGTGCCCAACAAGATGGGGCTGATGGTGGCTGCAGTGTGTGGCATCGTTGCCGGTATGATCACCGAATGGTGGTCGGAAAAAACCAGGCAAGG
>CAXMTM010000275.1:0-5914 GCA_964196385.1 Arenicellales bacterium | reverse complement strand
CGCTGCCGGGCCCGTAGCCGCATGGCTGACGCCTTTTGGTTGTCTGTCAACGGATGCAACCGGTACGACGTAGCTCTTTGTAAACGGCTCACCAGGTCCGCCATCAAAAATGCGCACTCCGCCAATGGCCTGCCACATGCCGTGAGCAGCGCCCTGCCCGCCTGCGAGGTTTGCTCGATCAGGTTGAACAACAATCGTTCAAGAGGGTTGTTGCCGGCGGCCAGTTCGATATTATCCACGCAAACCAGTTCCCCCAGATCGTCGAAACCACCGAACTGCCGGAGCATATGCTCATCTGATATCGAAAAGTAGGTGGCCCGTTGCGCCGCCGCCATTGACATTTTCTGCGCCGCGTACAGGAGATGGGTCTTGCCGGAGCCGGCTGGGCCGAACAAGGCCAGCTGACCGCTGCGTTCATCGATCAGGTTCTTTATCGCCTGGATGGCTTCAGCGTTGTCACCGGTAAAATAATTGTTGAAGCACGCGTGGTCGGACAAGCCCACGCTCAATGTCATCTGCCGCGACATGGAATTCAGCTAGCCTTTTGCGATTCCGTCTTTGCCAAAACCCCAGAGCCACACGTAGTGAATACCACTGATTAACGTAGTGACCGCAACCACGACAACAAGCAAGTCGACCACGCTACCCAGGGCGACCCATCCGGCGAGCTCCGCCAGGACCAGGCCAACCAGGCAGATCTGACACACGGTATTCAATTTACTCACTATACTCGGAGCCATCTGCACCGTAACTTTAAGCATTACCAATACCAGGTAACCGCCAACGATCAGCACATCACGAAACGAGACAATCACCAGCAACCAGAAGGGAAGGTGCCCCAGCAGGGTCAGCATCACGAAACAACTCACCAGCAGAATTTTGTCGGCCACCGGGTCCAGCATGGCGCCAAACTGGCTTTGAACGTTGAACTTTTTAGCAATATATCCGTCCAGACCATCTGAAATGCCGGCTATCAGAAATAACAGCAATGCAAGCTCGTAGTTCCCGTATTTGAGCAACAGGATCAGGAGCGGAGCGGCCACAACCCTGAGAACCGTGATTAAATTGGGAATATATGACACCACGATATCAATCCAAAAAATGGGCAGCATACCGGAACCGGCATAAAAATGTCAGCCATCTCATCTACAGTGCAATGGGGGGCTTCAGGTCCATCCACGATCCGATACAATACAACAGATGTGCCATGGAACAGTGAATTGAAAAAAACTAAACTGCCAAAGAGTTACAAGGACGCCGGCGTCGATATCGATGCCGGCGATGCATTGGTGCAAGCCATCAAGCCCCTCGCCAAATCCACCTTCAGAGACGGTTGTCTCGGTGATCTGGGCGGATTCGGGGCAATGTTCGAGGTACCCCGGCACTACCGCGACCCGGTGCTGGTATCCGGTACCGACGGCGTTGGAACCAAGCTCAAACTGGCCTTCGAATATGACCGCCACCATACTATCGGCATCGACCTGGTAGCAATGTGCGCCAACGATATCCTGGTACAGGGAGCCGAACCCTTGTTCTTCCTGGACTACTTTGCGTCCGGAAAACTGGACCCGGATAGAGCCATCGCCGTGCTAGAAGGCATCGCGGAAGGATGCCGACAGGCCGGAGCCGCCCTCATTGGCGGAGAAACTGCCGAAATGCCGGGCATGTACGCCCATGGCGAGTACGACTTGGCCGGATTTTGTGTCGGTGTGGTTGAACGGGGGAAAATAATAGACGGGGGGGCGGTGTGCAATGGAGACGTTGTCGTCGGTATAGACGCATCCGGGCTGCACTCCAACGGCTACTCGCTGGTCCGCAGCGTAATCGAGGCGCATGCTGTAGATGCAGATATGATGATCGAAGGCACGCCCCTCGCGGAACACTTGCTGGTGCCCACACGGATCTATGTCAAGCCGGTGCTGTCGGTGCTGCAGCAGATTCCCGTCCACGCTATCGCCCACATTACAGGTGGCGGCCTGCCCGGCAACCTGCAGCGGGTTCTGCCTGAATCCACCCAGGCGCGGATTGACTCCACGTCGTGGCAATGGCCCGCC
The DNA here is from genome assembly GCA_964196385.1 of Arenicellales bacterium. Taxonomy (GTDB): domain Bacteria; phylum Pseudomonadota; class Gammaproteobacteria; order Arenicellales; family JAANXG01; genus JAHEKE01. The sequence goes on along the minus strand of CAXMTM010000275.1, from coordinate 3,860 downwards.
ATATTCAACTGGCTGCAATCTACCGGGAACATCGAAACTCCGGAAATGTACCGGACGTTCAATTGCGGCATTGGGCTTGTTCTGCTGGTGCCCGGCACATTCGCCGACAGCACGGTCGAACGACTCAGACAAGCGGGTGAAAAAGCTCAAATCATCGGTGAAATTACAGCCAGCACAGACGATACCAGGGTGTTGATCCAGTGACCGACGGAACATTCTCCCTGGCAGTACTGATCAGCGGCAACGGCAGTAATCTGCAGGCCATCATCGACGGCTGCGCCGATGGGCAGATCGACGCGACGATACATTGTGTCATCAGCAACGTGGCCGATGCCTACGGCCTGCAGCGTGCACGACAGGCCGGAATACCCACCCACTCCCTTGCCCACGGTGACTACCCTGACCGGTCGCTGTATGACGCGGAGCTGGCCAGGCTACTGGATGGTTATGGGGTGGAACTCATCGTTCTCGCCGGGTTCATGCGCATCCTGGGTGCCCCCTTCATCAACAAGTATGCACACCGCATCATCAACCTGCACCCTTCGTTACTGCCCAGACACAAGGGTCTGGATACTCACGCGCGCGTACTCGAGGCCGGGGACAAAGTACACGGCGCCAGTGTTCACTTCGTCACCGCCGATCTCGACAGCGGGCCGGTAATCAGCCAGGCAAGTATCCCCGTGGAAGCCGACGACACGGCGGAGACCCTGCAGTACAAAGTCCATGGTCTGGAGCACGAAATATTGCCGCGTGTGGTGGGCTGGTTCGCACAGCATCGCGTCGAACTGGTGGACGGACAGGTATTGCTGGACGGCAGTGTCATTGAGCAACCCGTATTGCCATGAGAAAGACTATAGCCAAAACCCTGCTATTGTTGCTGCTATTGCCCGGTGTGGGCTTGGCGGAGGCTGTAGCGGATTCACTGCCGGAATCAGTGGAACTGATCTATAAAGTGAGTCTGGGCGCTGCGGAACTGGGCAGCCTCAGCAGCAAACTGGAGCGGCGTGGAGATCACTATGAAGTGACAGCGGAAACCCGCGCCGAGGGCATGGCCTCCATCTTGCTGGGCGGCACCGTCCAGGAAATTTGCCGGTTCTCCATCGACCGGAACGTGGTGACCCCCGACAGTTACAGGATCATCCGTGAGGGGCGGGATGCATTCGATCGATCGGCCTCTTTCGACTGGGAAGGAAGACGCGTGCTGTTCAGCAACGGCATGAATGTCGTCATTTCCGATGGTTATATCGTGGATAACTGCAGCCTGCCATTTGCTTTTATCATCGGTGGGGCGTCAACGTTCGAACAAAGGACGTTGCATATCGTGGGCGGCAACAAGGTCCGCAGATTCGAAATCCCGGACATATCCAGAGAACGGCTCAGCACGTCCCTGGGTGAATTCGATACCGTCAGGATCGAACATGTTCGATTCGAACGGCCGGACCGGAAGCTCAGTGTATGGCTGGCGCCGCAAAGGCACAACCTGCCAATCAAGATCGTTGAAAAAAGAAAAAGCAGACCCGATACGACCATGATCCTGAAGTCCGTCGAAGGGCTGTAAGACAGACCCTGATTCCAGGCACCGGCTTTTTGAAAAATTATGACTTCGTGTCTGCCTCCGCAACACTTTTCTTTTTTGCCGGAGTGATATCGAAAGTCAACTCATCTTCCTTTTCACCGACCAGCACGTGGCCCCCTCCCCGGCTCAAGTCACCAAACAGCAACTCATCGGCGAGGGCGCGCTTGATCTTGTCCTGAATCAGACGCGCCATGGGCCGCGCACCCATCGCTGGGTCATGCCCATGCTTGGCCAGCCATTGCCTTGCCCGTCCATCGATATCCAGGGTGACGTGCTTTTCGGCAAGTTGCTGTTCCACCTCCATGATGAACTTGTCGACGACATGACCGATGGTGTCCTTGCTCAGTGGTTTGAACGGAATAATGGAATCCAGACGGTTCCTGAACTCCGGTGAGAACATCCTCTTGATCTCTTCGAGGTCTTCACCGGAGTGATTCTGCCGGGTAAATCCCATCGTTGAACGGGCCATTCGCTCGGCACCGGCGTTGGTTGTCATGACGATGATGACATTACGAAAATCCGCCTTGCGACCGTTATTGTCGGTCAGTGTGCCATAGTCAAAAACCTGCAGAAGCAGATTGAATACATCGGTATGGGCCTTTTCGACCTCGTCCAGCAGCAGCACGCAGTGTGGGTGCTTGGTGATGCCGTCGGTCAGCAGTCCACCCTGGTCGAATCCTACATATCCGGGGGGAGCGCCGATCAATCGTGAAACGGTGTGGCGCTCCATATATTCGGACATATCGAAACGGATCAGTTCAACGCCTAAAACATGGGCCAGTTGCCGGGTCACCTCGGTTTTGCCCACCCCGGTAGGGCCGGAAAAGAGAAACGAAGATATCGGCTTGTCCGGATCACCCAGGCCCGAGCGTGACATCTTGATGGCCGATGACAACGCAGCGATGGCCTCATCCTGCCCGAATACCACCAGCTTGAGATCGCGCTCCAACGTCTTCAGCGCACGTGTGTCGGACACCGACACGGTCTTGGGCGGGATGCGGGCAATTTTTGAGACGATGTTCTCTATGTCGTGTACACCGATGGTTTTCTTCCTTTTTTTCGCCGGTTGCAACCTCGTATACGCGCCGGCCTCGTCGATGACATCGATGGCTTTGTCCGGCAAGTAGCGATCCGTGATGTAGCGTGCCGATAACTCCGCCGCCGAACGCAAAGCCTGGTTGGAGTACTTGATTTCGTGATGTTCCTCGAAATGGCACTTCAAACCGCGCAGGATCTCATAGGTTTCATCGACCGTGGGTTCGAGAACATCGATCTTCTGGAAGCGCCGCGACAAGGCGCGATCTTTCTCGAAAATCCCCCGGTACTCCTGGTAGGTCGTTGAACCTATACATTTCAATTCACCGGACTGCAGCACGGGCTTCAACAGGTTGGATGCATCCATGGTGCCGCCAGAAGCCGCACCGGCCCCGATTATGGTGTGAATCTCGTCTATAAACAGGATGGAATCATCGTGCTGGTTGAGTTCCGACAATACCAGCTTCAGTCTTTGTTCGAAGTCCCCGCGATACTTGGTGCCGGCAAGCAATGCCCCCATATCGAGCGAATAAACCGTACTGTTGGCCAACACCTCGGGCACTTCACCATTCACAATTTTCCTGGCCAGGCCTTCTGCTATTGCGGTCTTGCCCACACCCGCCTCCCCGACAAACAGCGGATTGTTCTTGCGTCGCCGGCTGAGCACCTGGATCGTGCGTTCGATCTCCTGAGTACGCCCTATCAAGGGATCGATGCGTCCCGCCTGCGCTTGCTGGTTTAGGTTTATGGCATAAGCCTCCAGTGCACTTGTTTCCTGGGCATCGCCATCCTTTGCATCCGGTTCGTCCGGGGCCGGCAGGCCCGCGGCGCCTTCGCCGACCTTGGAGATACCGTGGGCGATATAGTTGACGACATCGAAACGGGTAATGTCCTGCTTGTGAAGAAAATAGACCGCGTGGGATTCTTTTTCCGAAAAAACGGCGACCAGTACATTCGCCCCGGTGACTTCCTTGTTACCCGCACTCTGCACGTGCAACACGGCGCGCTGGATGACACGCTGAAATCCCAGGCTGGGCTGCGTGTCCGTGGTTTCGTCGTCGAGACCGGACATATTCTCTTCGAGAAACAGGACCAAGTCCGTCCTCAATTGCACCAGGTCCCCGCCACACGCACGCAAAACTTCCGCGGCATTGGCGTTGTCCAGAAGCGCCACCAGCAGATGCTCCACAGTTATTAGTTCGTGGCGCTGGCTGCGTGCATCCTGAATCGCTGCATTCAAGGAAATTTC
>CAXMTM010000274.1:0-6845 GCA_964196385.1 Arenicellales bacterium | reverse complement strand
AATATGAATAACTATTCTCCTCAAATGATCGAAAAAATGGACTCAAAATGACTTCCCCTCGCTACGGCTTCTATTCTCGGACAGGCTCCTGGCGTGGCACTACCGATTTACAACAAGATCCAGGCTTGAGCGGCTCAATGATTCGCAGCCGGAATCGGTGACCAGAATCGATTGCCCCAGAGTCATGGCCCTTCCCGTATCCGAGTTGGCAAGAATCATGTGCAGAAAAAAGATATTGTTCGGTTCCATGATGACGGGATTGCCTGCATAGAACATGGGTGGGTCTACCCATAGCGGGTTGTATACCGCTCCCATGCCGTAACCGCACGCCTTAAGGCGGTGCTCGGCGTATCCGGCCCCGTCCATGACGGCGGCGTGGGCTTGATACACGGCTCCCATGGTGTGGCCTGGTTTGACTGCTTCCATGCAGGCATCGAGTGCATTCCGGCAGACCTGGTGCATTCGTTTGTGTTGCGTATGGAGGTCCCCAATTATCAGGGTACGCATCATAGCGGCGTGGTAGCGTCGATACGCGCCTGCAAATTCAAGCGTCAATTGATCGTTACTGTCCAATTCCCTACGGCCTGTTACATAGCGGACCAGCAACGCGGCCGGGCCTGATCCGATAATAAATTCGTTGCCGGCATAGTCGCCACCGCCTTTGAACACTGCGCCTTGCATGGCGGCAAGGATCTCTCCTTCGGAAACACCGGGCAGTGAAAGTTGTATCGCTTCGTCGAGGGCATCATCCGCCAGTTCTGCTGCGCGCCGGGCATAACTGATTTCCCTGGGGCTTTTGACTGCGCGGAGTATATCGATTAGCCGTGAAGCGTCCTCGAGGCTGCAGAATCCCGCCAGGGCCCTGTCTACCAGGCACCAGTTGTGGGCGGTCAATCCGTAACTTTTCATTTCGATGCCGAGTTTGTTTCCCTTACACCCTTTATCCGCGAGCATCTGTCGCAGAGAGTCACCGGGGTCGACGCCCTCCACGTCGTGCCACAATCGTATGTCCCTTATATCCGAGGTAAATTTTGCCTGCCTCAAATCGGGCAGGCGGGTCAGCAAACATGTATTGCCGTCGGCATCCAGCAACAAACACTGAAACATGCTGAATCCGAAAGAGTCGTACCCGGTGAGGTAGTACATACTTTCCTGCTTGAATATGAGCAACCCGTCCAGGCCTTTCTCTTGCAGAGCCGCTGCAGCCCGCGCGCGGCGGGTTTCCATTTCGGTTTCGCTAAAGTGCAGCGGCATAAGAGCCACCGGGGGCCGGAACAGGCATTGCTGATATTGACGAGGCTTTGACGTGTGTCCTAGCCGTCTGGCGAGAAATGCCGGCTATGCGTGTGATAGGAGCCTAATTTCCCCCCGCGTAACCGATCGATTTCAACGATTCGGTGATCTCGACCAGTATCTGGGGGTCATCGATGGTGGCGGGCATTTTCCAATATTCGACGTCGGCAATTTTCTGCATGGTCCCGCGCAATATCTTTCCGGATCGGGTTTTGGGCAGGCGTTGGACTACAAGCGCCTGCTTGAATGCTGCCACGGGGCCAATCTGCTCCCTCACCATCTGGACCACTTCTTTCACGATATCTTCGTGGCTGCGATCACATCCCGCGTTGAGAACGACCAGGCCCAGCGGTATCTGGCCTTTCAGAGTATCCGCGACGCCGGTGACCGCGCACTCGGCAACATCGGGGTGGGCCGACAACACTTCCTCCATGGCTCCGGTAGATAGCCGGTGGCCGGCAACATTGATGATGTCGTCGGTTCGGGACATCACGAAGACATAGCCGTCGGCATCGATGAACCCTGCATCCGCTGTTTTGTAAAATCCCGGATAGTCGGCCAGGTAGGCCTCGAAGTGCCTTTCTCCGGCATTCCACAGGGTGGGGAATGTTCCCGGTGGCAATGGTAGCTTGACTACCAGGGCCCCAATGTTCCCGGCCTCCACCTCATTTCCGTCATCCCCCAGCACCCTCAAGTCCCAGCCGGGTACTGGCTTGGTGGGAGACCCCTCCTTGACAGGCATGACTTCGATTCCGATTGAGTTAGCACAGATTGCCCAGCCGGTTTCCGTTTGCCACCAATGATCGATCACGGGGACCTTCAGTTTCTGTTCCGCCCATTTGAGCGTATCCGGATCACAGCGTTCCCCGGCCAGGAACAATGTGTCCAGGCAGGTCAGGTCATAATCCGTGATCAGCTTGCCTTCGGGATCCTCTTTTTTGATGGCGCGAAATGCCGTAGGTGCCGTGAACAAGCACCTGACCTCGTGTTCGCAAATGACGCGCCAGAACGCTCCCGGGTCGGGTGTACCCACCGGTTTGCCTTCGTAAAGAATGGTGGTGTTACCGTTCAATAAGGGCGCGTAGACGATGTACGAATGCCCCACCACCCAGCCGACATCGGAAGCGGCCCAATACACGTCACCGGGGTCGATATCGTAGATGTTCTTCATAGACCACTTCAACGCCACTGCGTGTCCGCCATTGTCGCGCACGATACCTTTGGGTTCTCCCGTCGTTCCGGACGTGTACAGAATATACAAAGGGTCGGTAGCCGCTACCGGCACGCAGTCGTGTGGCACCGCATTGTGCATTAACTCACCCATGTCGTGATCGCGATCCTTTAGCAGCCTGGCTTCCGACTGCTCCCGCTGCAGAATAATGCAGGCCCCTGGTTTGTGAGTGGCTGTGTCGATGGCCTCATCAAGTAGTGGTTTGTACTCAACCACCCGTCCGGGCTCTATCCCGCACGATGCCGATACGATTACTTTGGGCTGAGCATCGTCTATACGCACCGCCAGTTCGTGGGCGGCAAACCCACCGAACACGACGGAGTGCACCGCCCCCAGTCGCGCGCATGCCAGCATCGAGATAACTGCTTCCGGCACCATGGGCATATAGATGATGACCCGGTCACCCTTGCTGACTCCCCGACCGGCCAGCGCCCCCGCGAAACGGGCGACCTCATCACGGAGTTGCAGGTAGGTGTAGGTGCGCTGGGTGCCGGTAATGGGGCTGTCGTAGATCAGCGCGGCCTGATCTCCCCGGCCATGATCTGCATGAACGTCGAGGGCGTTGTAACAGGTATTCAGTTCACCACCAGTGAACCATCTGTAGTACGGGGCATCGCTGTCATCCAGGACTTTATCCCACTTTTTATACCAGTGTATGGCTTCGGCGGCGTGGCCCCAGAATTTCTCGGGGTGGTTCAGTGATTCCTGGTAGATTTCATCGAATGTGCTCATGAAAATCGGTCCTGTTAAAGAAGGTTAATACGTTTGCAGGGAAACGCTCAAATCCGGATTCGTCGGCGCGGACTCACCCATTTGCATTCATGGCCATGTGCATGTCGCGCTTACGGCGTTTTTCGACCTGGTTCAGGATTATACTGGAAGCGATGATCCCCACAGCCACCAGCAGCACGATGATGGTGGCCAGGGCGTTGATCTCCGGACTCACGCCGAGCCGGACCTTGGAGAAGATCACCATAGGCAGGGTGCTCGATCCGGGACCGGATACGAAGCTGGCGATGACCAGGTCGTCCAGGGACATAGTGAAGGCCAGCAGCCAGCCTGAGATCAGTGCCGGGGAGATAATGGGTAGTGTGATGACGAAAAACACTTTCGCCGGCCGGGCGCCCAGATCCAGCGCTGCTTCCTCGATGGATTCGTCCATATTCGACAGTCGGGACTGGATGATCACCGCCACGTAGGCCATGGAAAAGGTAATGTGGGCTATGGTGATGGTGGTGACACCGCGGCCCTGGGGCCAGCCGATCATATCGCCCATGGCGACGAACAGCAGCAGCAGAGACAGACCGGTGATCACGTCCGGCATTACCAGCGGTGCGGTGGTCATGCCCGACAACAGGGTACGGCCCCGGAAGCGGCCCATACGGGCGAGCACGAAACCGGCCAGGGTCCCCAGACATACGGCAAAGCTGGCGTTGACCACGGCGATGCGCACGCTCAGCCAGGCTGCTTGCAGGATTTGCTCATTGTGCAACAGTGCGCCGTACCATTTGGTGGAAAACCCCGCCCACACGGTGACCAGTTTCGATGCGTTAAATGAATAAACGATCAGCGACAGGATGGGCAGGTATAAAAAGGCAAAGCCGAAGGCAAGGCAGGTGACGAGGAAAGTCGAGCGTTGCGAATTCATGAGGCCGCACCGCTTTCCCGTGCCTGAAAACGTTGAAAGATCATGATCGGCACCACCAGCAGTATCAACACGGCGATGGCCACGGCAGAGGCCACCGGCCAGTCCCGGTTGGCGAAGAACTCATCCCACAGCACCCGGCCGATCATCAGTGTGTCCGGTCCCCCGAGCAGGGCCGGAATGATAAATTCCCCCACCGCCGGGATAAATACCAGCATGGAGCCGGCGACGATGCCTGGCAGAGACAAGGGCAGGGTAATACTTAAGAAGGCTTTGAACGGACGGCAGCCCAGATCCGCGGCCGCTTCCAGCAGGGTCATGTCCAGGCGCTCCAGGTTGGCGTACAGGGGCAGGATCATGAATGGCAAATAGGAGTACACGATGCCGATATACACGGCAAAATCCGTTTGCATCATGACCAGGGGCTCATCGATGACGCCAAGCGCAATAAGCAGGTTGTTAATGGGTCCGTTGTTCTTGAGGATCCCGATCCAGGCATAGACGCGCAGCAGAAACGAGGTCCAGAAGGGCAGGATCACGAGCATCAACAGCAGGTTGCGCGTGGACGGCCGCGCCCGGGCCATGCCATAGGCCATGGGATAACCCAGCAGCAAACAGAATAATGTGGAAATCAGTGCGATCTTGGAAGAGTTGAGATAGGCAATCCAGTACAGGTCGTCTTCCAGCAGAAACAGGAAATTGCCGAAGTTCATCTGGATGGTGAGGTAGGCTTCCTCGCCCCACTGCAGCAGGGGCGCGTAGGGTGGGCGCGCGATGAGGGCCTCGGAAAACGAGATCTTCAGGACGAAGGCAAAGGGCACCGCGAAAAACAGCAATAGCCAGATATAGGGAATGGCGATTACCGCGCCGCGTCCGCTGAGGCCCAGTCGTTTTGCCAGGGCCGCCAGCCAGTTGCCTCGATTCACCTGTCCGGGGGCGGCGGTGCCATGGCTTTTCAAGGCGATTTGCCCTTTTTGCTCATGTTGTAAGAACCAGGGCGCTGGAAGCCTTCCAGTGCACGTAAATTTGATCGTCCCAGGTGATCCGGCCGGCCTCGTCGCGCTCGCGGTTGGGCCGGGTGATGCGCAGTTTCTTGCCGGATTCGAGGGTCACGTGGTAGATGGAAATCCCTCCCAAATAAGCGATTTCCTCCACCACCGCCTTGGCGCAATTTTCCTGCTGGATGGGCTTTTCACGGCTGATTTCAAGTTTTTCCGGGCGCACTGCGACCCAGACCCTGGCATCGGCAGTGGTAGTGACACCATGGTCTATATACAGCATGCAACCCGCCTCCGCGGATTCAACCCGCAGATGATCCGCCGCGTCCTCGATGACGCGGCCGTCGAAGAGATTTACTGAACCGATGAAATCCGCGACAAAGCGTGAATTCGGGTACTCGTAGATTTGCGTAGGCGTGCCGGTCTGGATAATTTCCCCCGCCTCCATGACCCCGATTCGACTCGACAGGGTCATCGCCTCTTCCTGGTCGTGGGTGACGACGACGAAGGTTACGCCGAGTTCTTCCTGAATGTTGATCAGTTCGAACTGGGTTTCCTCGCGCAGTTTCTTGTCCAGGGCGCCCAGGGGTTCGTCGAGCAGCAGCAGCTTGGGTCGTTTGACCAGCGAACGGGCCAGCGCCACCCGTTGCCGCTGACCGCCAGAGAGTTGGTGAGGCTTGCGTTTGGCGAAGGTTTCGAGCTTGACGAGTTCCAGCATGTCGGCGACCCGTTTCTGGATCTCAGCGGTCGGCAGTCCATCCTGCCTGAGGCCGAAACCGACATTCTTTTCCACGTTCATGTGCGGGAACAGCGCATAGGACTGGAACATCATGTTCACCGGTCTCTCGAAGGGGGGAATACCGGCCATGTCCGCACCGTCGATGAGAATTCGCCCTTCACTCAGCGCCTCGAAGCCTGCCAGCATCCGCAGCAGGGTGGATTTGCCGCAACCCGAACCACCCAGCAGGCAGAACACTTCGCCCTTGTAGATGTCCAGGGAAACCCGGCTGACGGCAGTGAAATCACCGAACTTCTTGGTGACGTTCTCGATGCGCAAATAGGGTTCGGCCTGCGGGTCTTTCCAGGGTTCGGTAGGCTGCGTGGCCTGGCCGGGTTTCGCCATTACTTTGACTCCGTGCTCAGCATGCGGTCGCGGCCCCGGTCACAAGCGACCGGAGCCGCGACCGCACTCTCCGTGCGGCTTTATTGGCCGGTCTTGATGCGGGTCCAGGCCCGGGTCAGCAAGCGGGTGAATTTCGGGCTGTCGGCGAGATCCGGGAACAGCTTGGCTTTCACCTCGTCCGTGGGGTAAATTCCCGGATCGGTTTTGACATCGTCACTCACAAAGGGCGCCGAGGCACTGTTGCCGTTGGCATAGAAGACATAGTTGGAAATATCCGCCACAATTTCCGGTTCCATGATGAAATCGATGAACTTCAGCGCATTGCCCACATGCGGGGCATCGATTGGAATCGCCAGGTTGTCGAACCAGATCACCGCACCCTCTTTCGGGATCACGTAGGAAATCTCAACCCCTTGTTCGGCCTCGTCGGCGCGGTCCCGGGCCATCAGCATATCACCGCTCCAGCCCATGGAGACACAGATTTCACCATTGGCCAGGTCGTTGATATTCTGGGAAGAGTGGAAATATTTAATGTACGGTCGGACCTTGAGCATG
>CAXMTM010000273.1:0-3851 GCA_964196385.1 Arenicellales bacterium | reverse complement strand
TACATGTTCGGACATGTGGGCGTAGCCGTGCAGGACACCCTGGTATTCGACCAGTTCGTTCACCACACCTTCTCTGCCAAGCAGTCCCGCCAGGGTCAGACTGTCGTCCCGCAGCAGGTCCAGGTTGCAAGTGGTGATAAGACTCGGCGGCAAGTTGCCAAGGTCCCCGGCAAGGAGGTCGTAGCCGGCGGTTTTCGGATCTACACCGTGGCCCATCAGGGCCCGGATGTAGTAATCCATCGACGCGCTGGAAAATCTATCGTCATTGTCGCCGTACAAACGGCGGCTCGCTGAATCCAGCAAACCGAATGCCCCGTAAATCAGTGTCAGCGCCCGAATTGGGGGCAGGCCGGATTGTTTGAGTTGCATGGCACAGTAGAGGCTCATGTGGGCGCCTGCGGAATCACCCCCGAGCGAGACCCTGCGGGAGTCCAGGTCTACGGGTGTGCCATCGGACAACACCGTTTTTACCACGTGCAGCACATCGCTGTATGAGTCGCTGAACGTGGCTTCCGGCGATAACGGATAATCCACGCCAAGCACGGCATAGCCGGAGCGATGGGCCAGTTCCCTCATCATGCGATCGTGAGTGTCCAGATTGCCAACTACCCAGCCGCCGCCGTGAAAAAAGATCAATACCGGAACACCCGGACCCATTTGCACAAGGTGTTGCGGATAATGGATCCGGCAGGGTATTTCGTTTCGCGCGTAAATCAGGAAATCTCTGGTTTCCGCCATTGCGGGTCCGTTTTGATTCCAGTACGCCCTCGATACCTCGTACTGGCGGCGATAGCTATCGGTGTCCCACGGCCCGTCCGACGGAACCTTTGCCTTAAGTTCACTATCGATCTCAAATGCCTTGCGCATTTCTTCGTTCATCAGATCGTCTGTTTTCATCGGAGTTTTACACTATCAGGTTGTCGGCGAAGGGCGGTAGTAAACCAGCTATCGGCCAGGATATCGATGCGCGTTGAGTCAATTTAACGGGGAAATACAGGTAAATCTTCAATATTCAGCCCACCGAAATCCAGCATGAGCCACTACCCGGAGAATATTTGCGGAGCACTACCGTCAGGGCAGCTCGAGATTAGAGAGATGCCCTACGGTCAGTGGTCGCACCGGCGACCTGATCCGATAGTGTCCGATTTCGGCAACATCTTTTCCGTGGAAATGCGCAAACAGCTGGCTCACTGAGTTGCCGCACTGACGCCCCATGCAGGGCCCCATGCCACAGCGGGTAAACGCCTTGCCCTGATTTGGCCCCATGCAACCCAGCGCCGCTACTTCGCGAATGTCCGCAACCGTCACCTGTTCGCAGCGGCAAACGATGGTTTCGCTTTCGAGCGGAAGCTGAAAGTAGTCGAAAGGCTTGTAGTGGCAGTCCAGAAATTCGCGCACCGCCGCTATTTTGTTTAGCCGATGCCGGTAATCCCGTGTCTCGCCGCGGCATCGGGATTCGTCGACAAAGCCGAGCGCTCGTGACACGTTCCAGCCGACGATGCGGCCCGTGCAAAGCGCGCCATCAGCTCCGCCAATACCCGCTCCATCTCCCGCTATCGAAATGCCCGGCCGGGTACTGAGACCGTTGCCATCCAGCAGCGGTTGCCAGTATTCCTGCAATGGATTCCATCGATGCTCGCAACCCGCTGCCATGGCAAGATGGCTATTGGGTATGACGCCATCGTGAACCAGCAGTAATTCGCTGGCCAGTTCAACCGTTTTGCCGGCGCTTCGATATTCGACTGACTCAAGGCGCTCGCCGCCACCGGCCCTGAGTGATTCGATCCCGCTTATCCGTTCGATACCAGCTCGCTGAATGTCCTTCAGCCAGGCCACACCTCTTAGCAACGATTTCGAATCGGCGATGAAAGCACGCAACAAAGGCTTCCACGAGTACATCCGGATAAGCCGTGGCCCGGTATCGAGTATCACCGCCGGCTTCACACCCGCCGCGATCATTTGCCGTGCAAACAGATACACCAGTGGGCCACTACCGGCGATCACCGGGCGGGAATCGGGCACCAGCGCCGATTCCTTGAACAGTGTTTGCGCCGCGCCGACGGTCATTACACCGGGAAGAGTCCAGCCGGGAAAAGGTGTTGGTCGTTCCATCGCACCCGTCGCCAGAATGACGTGTTTCGGATATACAATCTCGGCGCGATCACCCTGAACCAGCCCGATACCCAGTGCATCGTTCTGCATTGATATATCCCATACCGCTGTCTCGAATGAAATCTCTACGCCTGAATCGGCGAGCAAGCCGGTTATCTCCAGCCCTCGGGAATAGTCCGCGCCATACATGTTCAGATTTTCAGGCCGCTCGCGGGCCACGCGGTCGACTGACCGGTAAACCTGCCCACCCGGGGCATTTTGCTCATCGACGACACGTACTTTTGCACCGGCCGCATCGAGGGCAAGCGCTGCTGACATGCCCGCTGGCCCGGCACCAACAACGACAACGTCAGGATTCATCGCCGTTTCCACTATTGCGAAAACCGCTTTGCATGCGTACCTGCATACCATCGCGCACGCGGTGCTGACAGGCCTGACGGTTCGCCTCGCCGTCTATTTCCACCAGGCATTCGAAGCAATTTCCGATCATGCAATAAGGCCCGCGTTTGGTATCGCCAGGTGCCAACTCGCGGAACAGGATGACACCGGCACCGAGCAGCGCTGCGGCAACCGTATCTCCCTCCTCGGCGCTGATCAGGCGATCTTCGAAGCGTATTTCTACGGGCTTGTCAATTGGCCGTAATCGCTTAAACATTAAAACGCCCCGGATGAAAAACCTGATGCTGCTGCGGAATCGCGCCCTTGATCACCCATTCGCTCACCTGCAGGGCGTGGCTCGCCGCCAGGGTAACGCCACTGTGGCAGGCAAAAGAGAACGCGCCGGGGTGACTGTCGGATTGCTGGTAAACGGGGAATCCGTCCGGTGTCATCACACGCAGCGCGGCCCAGACCCTCTGCACGCGCAATTTTTTCAACACCGGAAAGGCCTTGATGCAGCGCACGGAAATATCGCGCAGGGTGTTGGGTTCGGTCGCCAGATCAAGGCCTACATCCCTGCTGGACGGTCCGAGTAAAAAGCCGCCGTCGTCGGTCTGGCGCGCGTAATTGGTCGGGTAGCTCAATAACGGCTGGACTTTTTCGGTAACGATTACCTGCCCCTGATCAGGAAAAACAGGCACCTCCAGCCCCACCTGCGTTGCAAGTTCACGTGAGCCATGACCGGCAGCGACAATCACCTTATCGGCGGCAGCGACAATTTTATCGTCGGCCATTGACAGCAGGAAACCACCACCACTGCGGGCACGCAGATTCGTTATATGCGCCCACGGCCTGTATTCGCCACCCAGCTTCAGATAGCCGGTATGCAGCGCCCGCAACAAGCGCAATGGATCGCAGTGGCCATCGTGCGGGCCATAGGTCGCGCCGGGCACATCGCCAATTATCGGGATTTGTTTTTTTAACTCGCTGTGTTCGACGACTTCGTATTCGTAACCGTGCTCCCCCGCTTCGCTGCGTAATGTTTGCAGTGATTCAATATTTTGCCTGAACTCATCGTCATCCAGGCTGATGTTAAAGCCACCGCATCGATGGTAACGGGGATCAACGCCGGTCTCCTGCTTCAGGCGTTCGGCAAACCCCGTCCATTCACGCGTAGAGTCCAGCGACCAGCGTGCGTACTCGGGCATGCCGACGCCCTTGCCCTGCACCCATACCAGACCAAAATTGCCGCGGGCGGTACGAATCGCGTTGTCGCCCTCATCAAATACAACAGTGCGCACGCCGCGATTTGCGAGTCCCCAGGCAAAGGCGGAGCCCAGCAGGCCACCGCCGACAATGGC
>CAXMTM010000272.1:0-2574 GCA_964196385.1 Arenicellales bacterium | reverse complement strand
TACTGTCCCTCGATTTGAACGAATACTGGGCAAACGATGCCGGTGTTCTCTGGCAATTTGCTCGCAACGGCCTGGGCAAGGCGCTATTGCCGGAGGTGCTGGCGGCAGGCGACCCCAAACTCACCCGTATTTCCGGGCTGTTGCGTAAATTATGCTATCCGCCAATGGCAACTTGAATTCAACACCAAAACAGGCTGCATTTACCGCCAATTCTCCATCCAGTGCAATAACATTTCCTTGCCCCATGTGGGCTATTGCCTCAAATGCCGATTCCTCGTTCCTTTGACGCAGTATGCTTTTGAAAACCTCGGTTAAGGTAATGCTGGGAACCAGCAATTTATCTATTGCTACAATCGGTTTGGTAAACAGGCCAGAGTTTTTATCACCGGCAAAATAGGATAACCAGGCAGAAGAATCTACGACATTCATACTCGGTCTTTGTCTCGCTCGACATACGTATCAATGCCTTTCAGAAAACCTTTCATTTTCTTCATAGGTTTTATCGGAATAAGCTCGATACGATTCTGGTACGTAAGCACTTGTATTTTTTGACCGGAAAAGATTCCCATTGACTCTCTTACGTCCTTGGGGATCACAACTTGATATTTTGGGGATACAGTTACCGTCGTCATAACTAACAATCTATCGATAGAGTGAACGTAATACGTTATTATTATCGATCAAATATGTCAAGCCACATAACGCTCCACATCAGGGCAAAATGGGCGTGTAGCAGCCATTTTGTCCGACCGCTACGAACACCTAAACCCGACAGACTCCCAGTCGACAGATGTCAATTTCTACCGGTTTTTGTCAAGTAAACGCAATTGGCCTGTGCCACGCTTTGCCCGCAAATGTGAGGCGATACGATGAGTCAAGCCAAACTCGATTTTCTGGATCGCTCCAGGGCGTTCTGGAACCCCGGGAAAACACAGGACTGGCAGGACATGGGTGTCGATCTGGTGATCGACCGGCGCGAGGGCTATTACCTGTACGACATGGACGGGCAGCGTTTGATCGACCTGCACCTCAACGGCGGCACCTACAATCTGGGCCACCGCAATCCGGAACTGGTGGAGGCGCTGAAGGCGGGCAGCGCACGCTTCGACATGGGCAACCACCACTTCCCGGCATTGGCTCGCACGGCTCTGGCCGAAGCCCTGGCGGCCTGCGCGCCATCGCCCGGCATGGTGTACACGGCCTACGGATCCGGTGGCGCCGAAGCGATCGACATTGCTATCAAGACGGCCCGCCACGCCACACAGAAACGCAAGATCGTATCCATCGTCAAGGCCTATCACGGCCACACTGGTCTGGCATTGAAGACCGGCGATGAGCGATTTTCCAAACTGTTCCTGTCCGAAGATACCATCGGTGAGTTCGTACAGGTTCCTTTCAACGACCTCAATGCTATGGAAGATGCGCTGAAGAGCAGGGATGTTGCGGCAGTGATCATGGAAACGATACCGGCAACCTATGGATTCCCGATGCCGAACGAGGGTTATCTACCCACGGTGAAGCGCCTGTGTGAGCGCTATGATGCTTTGTACATTGCCGACGAGGTGCAGACCGGGTTGATGCGTTGCGGCGAGTTGTGGGCGTGCACCAGATACGGCATCGAACCGGACATCATGGTTATCGGCAAGGGAATTGGCGGTGGCCTTTATCCTATTGCGTGTACGCTGATCAGCGAGCGCTGCGGGGGATGGCTCAAGGAAGACGGCTTCGGCCATATATCCACCGGCGGCGGTGCGGAACTGGGTTGTATTGTGGCCATGAAGACACTGGAGATGGTGCAACGTCCCGAAGTTCGGACCATGGTCCGTTATATCTCGGATTACATGCGCGCCGGCCTCGAAAATATCATGACCGAGTACCCGGATTTTTTCACCGGCATTCGCCAGCACGGCGTTGTGATGGGCCTTGAGTTCAATCACGAGCAGGGTGCCAAACCGGTGATGAAGCACCTCTACAACAACGGGGTTTGGGCCATTTTTTCTACGCTTGATCCACGCGTGCTGCAGTTCAAGCCCGGCTTGCTGATGACCCAGGCGAACTGCGAGGACGTGCTGCGTCGTGTCGAGATCGGGGTTGGCCTTGCACGGGATGAAGTGATGGGCGCCTACCGGAGGAGCGCGTGATGGACCCGCAAGTCCGCACCCTGGTGGATATCTCGGCCAGCCATGCGGCACTGTCCGGGCGCGCCGACATGGTGCTGGAGAGAGCGCGCTGGGCAGCCGAAGTGTTTCAGCGCTACGATCGCCGCCTGACCATGGCGATTGTCGATGCCGTGGCCGCTGCCGCCCACCAACATGCCGGCAGGTATGCAGACTGGGCAGTGGAAGAGACCGGATTTGGCGTCGCTGCACACAAGAAGATCAAGAACGAGCTGACCGCCCACCCGCTGGTCGATTTTTATCGCGATAAAGACTATGTCAATTCACGCATCGACGAGGAGCGAAAGATCGTCGAGATCCCCCGGCCGGCCGGAGTGATTATGGCTTTGACGCCGTCGACCAACCCCATCGCGACCATCAACTACAAGATCCTGATCGCGCTGATGACGCGGAACGC
>CAXMTM010000271.1:0-4025 GCA_964196385.1 Arenicellales bacterium | reverse complement strand
CATCGGTGTGTTATCAAAGTGGATATCGAAGACAACGGTCCGGGGATACCTGAACACCTGCATGAACGAATATTCTATCCGATGGTCAGTGGCCGCGCCGAAGGCTCGGGGCTCGGGCTCAGCATTGCGCAAGATATCGTAAACAAACACCGGGGGTCGATCCAGCTTCAAAGCGAGCCCGGCCGTACCTGCTTTTCACTGTTACTGCCGTTCGATACTACGGACAAGCAAGATGTCTCCTAACGTCTGGATCATCGACGACGACGCCTCGATCCGCTGGGTTCTCGGCAAGGCCTGTGAACAAGCGGGTATAAGCACCGAGCTGTTCGAAGATGGAAAAACCATCGAGAAGCGACTGGCGGGTCCATTGCCGGATGCCATCATCACTGACATTCGTATGCCGGGAGTCAACGGTCTGGATTTGCTGAATATCATTCGGCATCAGGCACCGCAGATTCCGGTGATCATTATGACCGCCCACACGGATCTGGACAGTGCGATCGCGTCCTACCAGGGCGGTGCTTTCGAGTACCTGCCCAAGCCTTTCGACGTCGACGACGCCATTACCCTGATACGAAGAGCGACTGAACCCGAAGAACGCGGGCATCCCCAGGATGCCGGCGCAACCCCGCTCCGAAGCGAGATCATCGGAGAGGCGCCCGCGATGCAGGAAGTATTCCGGGCTATCGGGAGACTGGCCAATTCACACGTCAACGTGCTCATATGGGGGGAGTCAGGCACCGGCAAAGAACTGGTTGCCGAGGCCCTGCATCGCCACGGCCCCAGATCCAAGGCTCCCTTGATCGCAATCAATACCGCGGCTATTCCGGCGGACCTGCTGGAGTCAGAACTGTTCGGACATGAAAAGGGTGCATTCACCGGCGCCGTCAAACAGTACAGCGGCCGCTTCGAACAAGCACACGGGGGCACTTTGTTTCTGGACGAAATCGGAGACATGCCGGCTGAACTCCAGACCCGACTGCTGCGTGTGCTGTCGGACAAAAAATTCTATCGCGTCGGCGGCCATGAGCAGATCGAGGTCGATGTGCGCATAATCGCAGCAACCAACCAGGACCTCAACAAGCGGGTCGCCGACGGTCGATTCAGGGAAGACCTGTTTCACCGCCTCAATGTCATACACATCGCCTTACCCCCCCTGCGTGAGCGTGATCAGGACATACCGCTGCTTGCCGAACACTTTCTTGAAAAAATCGCCCGGGAACTGAACGTTGACAGGAAACGTCTGTCAACGGATGCTATGAGCGCCCTGCGTAATTTCCACTGGCCTGGTAATGTGCGCCAACTGGAGAACGTCTGCAGATGGGTTACCGTCATGGCATCGGGCCAGATCGTCAACCGGGACCAATTGCCTGCTGAGATCATACCGGTGCAGCAGCACGGTGAGGAAGACAACTGGCAGCAGCAACTCCGCGAAGTTGTCGAAAACAAGCTGCGCCACAACGAAACCGACCTGCTCGCCACTCTGGCCCAAAGTTTCGAGCGAACGCTGCTGGCCGCCGCCATGGAGCACACCGGTGGACACAAACAGGAGGCGGCCCGCCGCCTTGGCTGGGGGCGCAATACGCTGGCACGAAAGCTAAAGGAACTGGGACTGGATTAGCCCGCGTCCTGCGGTCTAACCGATGACTTCGGCAACCTCTTCATCTGTAAGAACGGGGGTGATCTCAAAGGAAATCAGGTCGGTCCAACTCTGCATCCATTTACCTATGGCAACAACGTCCGAAGACTCGGCTATCAGAAAACCAAGGTGGCCGGCTGCACTGTGCCATCGACCATGCATTATCACACCCTCCGGCGGGGGAGCACCTGTCTCTTTAAATCGCTTTTGGGCAACGTCACGTTCCTGTGGTGAGAACTCATAAGTAATGTGAAACAGCATGTTGTATCTCCTTCTGTTTGAGAATGGTCTCTGTGAAACGTGCTCACCACTCAATTCTAACCCGGATATTCCATGAAGGCTGCGGCTTAGTTCCCGCTGCAGATTTCCTTCAGTTGCCTGAGTACACCCGGTTTTTCGATTGCAACCAGTACTTCCCAGGCTCGCGGACTGCAGTGAGCCGCGAAAGGCATGTCCACAGGCGCCCAGTGGTAATCTACTTTGCTGCTCCCGGGATTCACGTCCCCCAGCAAGATTTGGGCAAAGGGCCGGTCAACGACAAGGTCCGCGTGAGCCAGCCCCTGACCCGAGATGATGGTGCGCACCCCACCGTCCTGAAAATCTTCCCGGATATGAATGTGCCCAGCCAGCAGGGTCTCAACGCCGAGCCGCGCGAGTTCGCCGTGCAGGAAATCGTACTCCAGCCCCGAAACCCGGTGATCCTTCCCCGCTCGCGGGTCAGCAAGTGGTTTGTGGGTAAACAATACGATGTCGTCAATCTCTTCCGCGCGTTTCAGGGCATGGAGAAATTTGCCTCTGGCGCCGGCACCCGCGGGAATAAATCCGGCGGCGGTGTCCATATTGATGAAGCGCACACCACCCAGGTCGAATACGGCGTTGCGCGGCCCAATAAGGCCACGAAACAAATGGTGTATGGAGCTGAATCCCTCGTAGAAGTCGTGGTTGCCGATGGCGACATAGGTCGGGATCATGGCCGCATCAAAGGCATCCACCGCCTCCAGGTACTCACCCGGACCATAAGCGAAGTCCCCCAGGTGCAAAACAAAATCGGCGCCAAGCATTTGCGCCCGCTTCAGCACCCAACGCAGCTCCGCTCCCCCGCCGGTATCGCCAATAGCGGCAAAGCGATACCCGTCACTTTCAGGAAAGCGCCACCGGAACTGCGCCTCCTTGCCGCTGCCGGAGATGATCCTCTTCAAACCTGTTACATTTTCGACCAGGCTTGAATCCGGGCTGACAAGTGCTGCCTGCGGATGAATATTCTGCACATCGACCTGCCATCGGCCCTCAACCGAAGCTCGCACAGTAAATTCAGGCTCGGGGGCGAATGCGCGAAATTCGAGCCGGCCGCCGTCACGCTGCCGAAAAACAGCACCGACAGATTCGACCTGAACAGCGCTGCCATTGGCACCGATACTCCCGGTAAGGGCAGTTTCCGGGATGAACTGCGGCGGCGGATAGCGCAGCCCCTTGCTGAAAACCAGAGCTGATGAAACAATTACAGCGACCGCCAGCAAGCCCAGGACATTCCTGCGTGACAGCTTCATCGAACGGTCAGACCAGCGCGCCCCGGCCCGGGGACAGCGCTGCGCCCGTCGTCGCTACAGGACCGGCTCCGCGCAGAGACCTGAAGTCGAACAGCCCGGAATCCAGCAAGTGCGAGGGTATTACCTGGTTCAATGCCTTAAACATCGTTTCTTTTCTGCCCGGCGCAGCGTTTTCCCAGTTGTTCAACATGACCTTGATCGACTGTCTTTGAAGATTTTCCTGAGAACCACAAAGATTACACGGAATTATTGGAAACGATCTGGCACGGGCATAACGTGCAATATCGTTTTCAGCGCAGTACGCCAGCGGCCGGATCACAACATGGCGACCGTCGTCGGAACGCAACTTGGCCGGCATGGCCTTCAGGCGTCCGCCGAACATGAGATTGAGGAAAAATGTCTCCAGAATATCCTCACGGTGATGGCCCAGGGCTATCTTGGTGGCACCAAGTTCTGTTGCAACACGGTACAGTATGCCCCGCCGCAACCTCGAACACAGCGAGCACATTGTTTTGCCTTGCGGAATTTTTTCCCTGACTATGCTGTAGGTATCTTCCTCGATAATCCTGAATTCAACACCGGCAGATTCAAGGTAGTCGGGTAAAGTCCGGGTGGGAAAGCCGGGCTGTTTCTGGTCCAGATTGACCACAATCAACCTGAATGACACCGGCGCCCGACTTTGCAGCGCCCGCAGGGTTTCGAGCATGGTGTAGGAATCCTTGCCGCCACTCAAGCACACCATCACCACATCCGATTCCTCTATCATTCTGAAGTCGTCTATTGCCTTTCCGGCCAGACGCTGCAGGCGACGTTCCAACCTCTTGAAATTTGTAGTCTTT
>CAXMTM010000270.1:0-12944 GCA_964196385.1 Arenicellales bacterium | reverse complement strand
CTAGTGGCCGGTGTGTAGTTTTTTCTCGAGGTACAGTGAATACCTGGACATGCTGAAGCAACACAGGAAGAAAAACACTGCGATAAACAGATAAACTTCCCTGGCCAGCCCCGCCCAACTGGCATCCGCCAGCGCCGCGCGGCCGATGCCGAGCGGATCCAGCATACCGATGATGAGCACCAGCGTGGTGTCTTTATAGAGGCCGATGAAGGTATTGACGATGCCGGGAATGGAGATTTTCAGCGCCTGGGGCAGGATGATCAGCCGATTGGCTTTCCAGTAGGTCAGACCGAGAGCGTCGGCCGCTTCGATCTGGCCCTGGGGGACGGCCTGCAGTCCGCCACGCACGACTTCCGCGATATACGCTGCCGCAAACAGGATGACCATGATGAGCACCCGCATCAACAGGTCGAAGGTGGTGCCGGGCGGCAGGAAATAGTTCAGCATGGTGGACGCCACGAACAACAGTGCAATCAGCGGCACACCGCGTATAAACTCGATGAATATCACGCACAATATGCTCACCGCCGGCATGTTCGAGGTCCGGCCCAGGGCCAGGGCAATGCCGATGGGCAGTGAAAAGACGATACCCGTGATACCGATGATGAAGGTCAGCGTGATGCCGCCGATTTGGTCGGTGTCCACCGGCGCCAATCCGAATCCGCCCACCAGCAGCCAGGCCGCGATGAAGGGAAAGGCCACACAATACCAAAACAAGTATTTACGGCCCGGGCACTTGTCCCAGAGTATAGGGGCGAGAAACAGGACCAACAGTACAAAGCAGAGGTTGACGCGCCAGCGCTCCACCTCGGGGTAGAAGCCATAGATGAACAGGCTGAACCGGGACTGGATAAAGGCCCAGCAGGCGGCGCCTTCGGGTTCCGCCATTTGCGCCCAGCAGTCGTTGCGGTCTTCTGCACTCCACACCGCATCGATAAGCGCCCATTCGACTATGGGCGGGATAATGGACCACAAAACCCAGGCCACCAGGATGGTCAGGATCACATTGAGGGGCGACGAAAACAGGTTGTCGCGAATCCAGGCAATGGGCCCGGATGTTCTTATCGGGGCCGGCCAGTCCGGGTGCGTGCCGGGTTCGAATTCTTGTTGCGGGGTGGTGATATCGTTCATGGGTACTCCCCTGTTAGCGCGACACGAGCTTCATCTTTTGGTTGTACCAGTTCATGAATGACGAAATGGCCAGTGAGAAAACGAGATAAATGCCAAGAACGAGTATCATGGTTTCCATTTCCTTACCGGTCTGCATCAGCGTGATGCCGCCGATGGTGGCAACCACGTCCATATATCCGATGGCAATGGCCAGGGATGAATTCTTGGTCAGATTCAGATATTGGCTGGCCAGCGGCGGTACGATCACCCGCAGTGCCTGCGGGATGATCACCAGTTGCAGGGTTCGATTTGGCCGCAACCCCAGGGCGCGGGCCGCTTCGGTCTGGCCGTGGCTGACGGCCATGATGCCGCCACGCACGATTTCCGCGATGAACGATGCGGTGTAGTAAGACAGTGCAACCCACAGCGCCAGAAACTCAGGCTTCAGCGCCATGCCTCCCTTGTAGTTGAATCCCTTCAGTGCCGGTATGTCCCAGGACAGGGGCATGCCGGTAGCGAGGAACACCAGTCCGGTGAATCCCACCAGTATACCTAAGGAAATCCACAACACCGGGTAGATCTTGCCCGTTGCATCCTGTACTTTTTTGGCCCAGCGCCGGAAGATGATGATGGCCACTATGGAGATGATAAAGGCCACTGTTACGAGCCAGAAACCTTCTTCGAATACCGGTGACGGAACGAAAAATCCCCGGTTGGAAACAAAGAAACTGTCTCCCAGCGGTATCGCCTGCTTGGGTGGCGGCAGGGTGGTGATGATCATGCCGTGGATGAGCAGGATGTGCAGAAGCACGGGCACGTTGCGGGTGAATTCGATAATGCAGTACACCGTGCGGCTGATCAGCCAGTTGTGAGACAGGCGCATGACGCCCATCGAAAAGCCCAGCAGGGAAGCCAGGATTATGCCGCATACGGCGACCAGCAAGGTATTGCCGATGCCGACCCACATGGCGCGCATGTGCGTGTCTCTGGAGTCGTACTCGATGAACGGTGAAAAGGTGATGTCATAAGCCGAGGTCGACCACAGAAAATCAAAGCTGAAATCCTTGCCGATCGCTTCGAGGTTGATAGCCACGTTGCGTGCGACCATTGCCAGCAAGGCAAACAATACTGCCATGGTGAGGATCTGGATGATGACCGACCGGCTTTCCTGGTTGCGCCACAGCCGGGTAATAACATTGCCGGAGGTGTCGACGGGCGGAGCAGTTGTTGCAGGAGTCGAGTTCATATGATTTGGGATCCTCTATCCAACTTCAGGTGACCCGTGCGAGTGCACCCCGGCTTCCAACTGGAAGCCGGCGCGCACTCCGGGTTCTTATAGTGATATCTGGCGCTCTGCTAGCGGAATGGCGGCGAGTATTGCAAACCACCGTCCGTCCACAACGCATTCAGGCCTCTTTCCAGCCCGATCGGCGTGTTGGCGCCAATGTTGCGCTCAAAGATCTCACCGTAGTTGCCGACCTGCTTGATGATCTGGTAAGCCCAGTCCGCGCTCAGGCCGAGTTCTTTGCCCTGATCACCTTCAATACCAAGCATTCGCAGGATTTCCGGGTTTTTGGAGCTCTTCATCTCGTCAACATTGGCCGAGGTAACGCCCAGTTCTTCGGCGGAGACGGTGGCGTAGTAGGCCCAGGTGACGATATCCGACCATTGGTCGTCGCCGTGACGGGTGGCGGGGCCCAGGGGTTCTTTGGAAATGATCTCGGGCAGGATGACGTGGTTGGCGGGATCCGGGAAAGTCGAACGGGTCGAGGCCAGTCCGGATGCGTCCGTGGTATAAACATCGCAACGACCGGCAAGATAGTTCTGGCGTCCTTCGTCGTTGGTTTCGATGGCAACCGCTTCATATTTCATGCCGTTGGCATAGAAATAGTCCGCCAGGTTGAGTTCGGTGGTGGTGCCGGTCTGGATACACACGGATGCACCGTCAAGTTCTTTAGCGCTGGATACTCCGAGTTCCTTGCTCACCATGAAGCCCTGGCCGTCGTAGTAGTTGACGCCATGAAAGCGCAGTTTTACACCGACGTCACGGGAGAAGGTGATGGTGGTGTTTCGCCACAGCACATCGCCTTCGCCGGAGTTCAGTTTGGTGAACCGGGTTTTACCGGTGGAAGTTACGGCCTTGATTTTGCTTGCATCGCCTAAAACGGCGGCTGCGGTGGCGCGGCAGAAGTCGATATCGAAGCCATGCCACTTGCCGGCGTCATCGGTGAAGGCAAAGCCGGCGACGCCGGTACTCACCACGCAATTCAGTGTGCCCCGGGCCTGTACATCTTCCACAGTACCGGCCTGGACGCCACTGGTTATGCCCAGAGCAAGAGTTGCTGCGGACAGGATTAGAGTGGGTTTGAATTTCATTGGGACTCCTCTCGAATTGGTAGTTATGGTTAGGTATTTGTTTTTACCGACCCGTCCAGGAGGAACTCTCCGTAGACCAATAAATCGGCACCGGTCTAATGATAACCCCGTATCAAGGAGATTTACCACAGTTTTGTGCCATATACCCGGCTGACACGCCTCCGAATGCCAATTTGGAGTCTGCTCGATCGCCAAAATTCAGGGCTGATGCGGAAATCGGCAACGTAAAGATGCTCCCGGGACTAAAACCTGCGAAATACCAGGGTCAGTGAATCTGGCCTTTCAGCTTCTCTGCCTGGGTCGACAGGCTTTCAAGTCCTTCGTTGTCGAAGGTCTGTTTGGCAATGTCGAAATAATTTTTGGCTCGTCCCATATCATCGTTGGATACGTAGAGCAGGGCCAGCGCATCCGGTTGGCGGTGATACATGGCGCGTTTGGAAACGTTTTTCAAAGATTTGCTCGCCAGCAAGCGCAACTTCCAGGCCCGGTTCTGATCGCCCTGGGCGTTGTAATGGTTGTAAAGTTGTCTGTAGTCCTTGGCGCGTTCGATCTGGTGTACGCTGGCTTCGAATTCCGCATAGCTGCGGTCGATCTCCTGTTCGATGCCAGACAGCCTCCATTCCTCAACGCCGGCTTGCCGCAGCGGGACGAGGGAGGCCCTGGCGCGTTGCAACTGGCCGGATGCGGCGTACAGGCGCGCCGCCTCCATTGCGGCCTGTTCCGCTTCGAAGGTGTTGCCGTCATGGGTGTAAAGCTGAACCAGGGAGTAGTAGGCGCTGGCGGCGGAGCCATACCGGCTCACCGCCAGGGATTCATCGACCACATACCTGAAATTCTGTTCCGCCGCGCTATAGTCCCCGTGGCTCAACTGCCACCGGGCCACCAGCAGTCGGTCGTAGGTGTTGCCGGCGGTCCGCGCCAGTTCCCGTGATTTGAGGCGACTACGCCCGAGTTGTATATATACCTGGGCGGCTCCAACCGAATCCCCCAGAGATTGATAAACATCCAGGGCCTCCATCAGGTACACCTCGGCGGTATCCAGGTCCTGCTCCTCGATGGAAAGTTGACCAAGCAAAGACATGACATGGCCGAGCAGGTTCTTGTCGCCCCCGGCAACTGCCTGGGCTGCTTTGTTCAACAGGTGATCGCGGAGCAGGCCGTATTCTTTCTGCTGCAGTAGCTGCGCCAGGTCGGCGCTGATATTTTCCACGGTTTGCGCGGTTCTGGAAATCATTTCCTGTTCCAGTGCCGGGTCCGGTTCGAACCGGACTGTGGTCACCGCGGCGGGGGCGGGGATCTGCCTGGCCCAGTCGATCATGGGCTGGTAGGGTTCGGGTTGCGGAAGCAGCAGGAAACGGACCGAGAACAGGGTGGTCAGAGATAAAATGCCGACTATGACGAGGTAGTTGTGTTTTGAAGAGCCCATAGGCATATCCCCGCTGGCGGAGTCTGTAACGGTCATAATAACCGGAAAGCCCTGATTTCTCAAAAATTCGTGCACAGCCGGTAATTGTGCGGGTTTGGAGTTGTCTTTCTCAGTACCCTTTTCGGGGATCGACCGTATTGAGCAGGGATTCGCCGTTCATCCAGCGCCCGAGATTGGTCAAAAAAAACTGTGCGAACCTGTTTTGCCAGTCTGCCACCGAATCGGCCACGTGGGGCGAAATGATCAGGTTGGGAAGGCGCCACATGGGGCTGTCCACGGGCAAAGGCTCGGTTTCGAACACATCGAAGTAGGCGCCTCTGATGCGCTCACTGTTCAACGCATCCGCAAGAGCCTGCTCATCTACCACCCCGCCTCGTGCGGTATTGACAAGTACGGCGGCAGGCTTCATGCGCTCAAACTCCGCACGGCCGAAAATGTGGTGGGTGCCGGCGGTCAGCGGAATGTGCAGGCAGACATAGTCCGCTTGCGACAGGGCCTCGCGCAATTGTTCGGGTAGGAAGACTTCATCCACATCATCCACAGGAGCGCCGCTGTGGCGAACACCGAGTACCCGCATGCCGAATGCTTTGGCCTGCCGGGCAACAGCGCAGCCGATGCTGCCGAGGCCGATGATGAGAACGGTTTTTTGGCTGAGCGGCACCCAACAGTCCTGCTGCCACTGTTTCCGGCCCTGCATTTTCATGTATTCAGGAAACCCGAAATTCCACATCAATATGGCGCCGATTACGGTTTCCGCCATGAAGTCGCTGCATACGCCGGAGGAGTTGGTGACCGTTACGTGGTCCGGCAGAGGCATCAGATGCTCGAATCCCGCCCCTGCGACGTGCACCCATTCCACCTGGGGACAGGCTATGATCGATCTTTGTGTCTCCGCGGGCACTGCTTTGCCCTTCCAGCTGAACACAGCCTGGGGTGCAAATCGTCGCGCCTCGGGTTCCAGCCCTGGTTCCGAACATACAAAAAGCTCCAGCTCGGGAAATGCATTCTTGACGGTGTCGAGGTAGCGATGCGGGTCGTCGTGTGCGATCAGTAGCCTGGGCATCATCTGCCGCCGCTGACCTCGATAAAACTCCCGGTGGAATAGGAGGCGGCATCCGAGAGAAGCCAGAGTATGGCCTCTGCGACTTCTTCAGGTTGTCCGCCCCGCCTCATCGGTACACCTGACTTGACCCGGTCCACGCGGCCGGGTTCGCCCCCGCTGGCGTGTATGTCCGTGTATATGATGCCTGGTCGCACCGCATTGACCCGGATGCCTTCGCCGGCAACCTCCGCGGCCAGTCCGATGGTCAGGCTATCCACTGCACCCTTGGATGCGGCATAGTCCACGTATTCTCCCGGCCCCCCCAGTCTGGAAGCGGCGGACGATACATTGACGATCGCACCTCCCTTGCCTCCCAGTGACGTGGACATACGCTTCACCGCTTCCCGGGCGCACATAAAACATCCGGTCACATTAGTGCGCATGACCCGGTTGACGCGCTCGGCGTTCATCATATCAACGCGCATCTGCTGTTGCAGAATTCCGGCGTTGTTTACCAGCGCAGCCAGGTCGCCCGGTTGCTTGTCGACGGATTCGAACAGGTTCATGACCCCTGCCTCGCTGGAAACATCGGCGCCAACCGCAAAGGCTTGGCCGCCACGGCTGTTGATTTTGTGCACGACGTCTTCAGCGGCACTCTGGTTGTTCAGGTAGTTAACGCATACCCGGTATCCGCGTTCGGCGGCGAGAATCGCGGTAGCAGCACCGATGCCCCGACTGGCGCCGGTTATGATCGCTATATCGTTAGCCTGCATTCCCGCCGCTGTCAGCCCAGTTTTGCGCCATTGGGTACTTGCCGTTCCGGAATGGCCAGCACGACGTTGCCATCGTCCCCGTAAAACCCCGTGATCAGGCATTCGGAACGCATCGGTCCGATTTGTTTGGGAGGAAAATTCACCACCCCTACGATCTGCCTGCCTAGCAGTTGTTTGGGCGGGTATAAGTCCGTGATCTGCGCACTAGACTTTCTGATGCCGATTTCAGGTCCGAAATCCACGGTGATCTTATAGGCGGGTTTTTGCGCTTCCGGAAATTCCTCGACGTTCAGGATGGTCCCTGTACGCAGTTCCACTACATCGAATTCGGGCCAGGTAATTTCTTTCATAGCTTCTCTGTTAGCAGGGTTGGTGCAATAAAAAAAATTCGGTGATAACGGATAAATTGGTTAAAACGGGCAAGGGCCTGGTCCGCCCTCGTGTATTAAGCGGTCTGCATACATGTACAATAGGGAAACGCGTGAATTGTCAATAACTTTTTGTAGCGAAAACCAATCGTCATATAGCCCATGTATATCAATCTTTCCGAGCTCAGCGAGAGCCAGGTGTATTTTAGCATGACCCAGACCGTCATTCCGCGGCCTATCGCCTGGGTGTTGTCTGAAAATGAAAGCGGTAGCCTGAACCTGGCTCCTTTTTCCTATTTCAACGCAGTTTGCAGCGATCCTCCTCTTGTCATGATTTCCGTGGGCAGGAAACCCGACGGTAATTTCAAGGACACTCTGGTCAATATAGAACAGCGCTCGGATTTTGTAATTCACATTGTCAGCAAACATCTTCTCGGTCCGATGAACCAGAGTTCAGCGACACTGCCCGCAGAAGAGTCAGAACTGGAAATGATCGGCCTGCAGACCGTGCCCATGCCGGGGAGTCGGTTGCCGAGGCTGGCAGATGCACGCATCGCATTTGCCTGTGAACGGTACGAGATTCACAAGATCGGCGGCGTGCCTCAGTCTTTGATTCTGGGGAGAATGTCGGGGATATTTGTGGATGACGATGTAGTGGAAACGGATGCCAGGGGGCGAATCAAGGTAAATGCGGAACGGGTGGACCCGCTGGGCCGTCTGGGAGCGAGCGAGTATGTCTCGTTCGGTGAAACGATACGTCTGGCGCGCCCCGGCTAGGAGTCTGTCGGACTTAGGATGATTCTGCTGCGCTTATGGGAAATCGGCTCATTTTCCCGATGTTTCGTTAAATAGGTAAACCATTCTCCTCAAATTCTCGAAAAACTGATCTCGCAACCCACAATGCTCGCTACGAACACCTAAATCCGACAGGCTCCTGGATCCGGGAGCGGAGCCTCCTTATTGTTCGATCCTGGTGAATACCTGCGCCAGATCATCGCCCCGGCGATAGTTCGG
The DNA here is from genome assembly GCA_964196385.1 of Arenicellales bacterium. Taxonomy (GTDB): domain Bacteria; phylum Pseudomonadota; class Gammaproteobacteria; order Arenicellales; family JAANXG01; genus JAHEKE01. The sequence continues at coordinate 4,835 of CAXMTM010000270.1, read as the reverse complement.
TAAGCGCCTCGACATGGCCTCGAGCGCTGTTTCCCGTTCGGCCTCGGTGTCATACCAGTGAACACTCTCCCAGTCTTCTCCCAACAGATGGGACAGGCGCATTGGGTTGTTTTGCGCCAGCGTTATACGGATACCGTGTTTTTTCATCATTGCGGGCTAGTTGCACTTGTTCTGTGGCGCTTTGTTGATGACTTTCTGCGCCGTAAGTCTGGCTACCTGGTCGACGGCGACCCCGTTTTTGTTGGCGATCTTGCCGTACTCCGCTTTTCTCTGGTCATTGATACTGTTGACCATTGACTGTACATCACCGGGCGCTCCGGCGTTGGCACGCAGATATCCGCTGGTTTGTTCACATACCAGGCCATCGGACTTGGCCTTGCCTAGATTCGCAGCGGACAACGGGGCCGCCAGGCATAAAGCAAGTGTAAAAACGATAAAACTTCTGGGCATCATCGGATCTCCGGCACTAAAACAAGTCTTTGTTCTCTGACAACAGTTCATCTATGTCCCTATCGACCTTAACCCGAATTTCGTGTTCAATCTTGACGTTAAGATTGATTTCGATCGGTTTTTCCGGTGCTTGCACCTTCACCGTAGGAGTGCAACCAAACAGGTACAGCGTCGTTGCAACCGACAATATGAGTTTGGAATACATTTTAAGGCCTCTGAATATTCGAGCTTTCAACCGATTTCCATTCTAACGCAATAGATAACGTGGATTGAAGGGCGCGGATGACACTACATGCATTTATTGCCCTTGTTGTTCATTTTGTAACTTTCTAAGAATTTCGCTGTGAAAATCTCCGGTGATCAGGCTCGCTCGCAGTAATCCCGGCAACGTGCCTGTCAGATTAATATTGAATGCAATGGGGAATCCGTCATACAGGTCCGGATTCCGGCCCTCCAGACGCGCGCCGATCCGGTAGTCGCCGTTTTTTTGATAGTCCAGCCTGGCATCGAGCAGGTCGTAGCGAAAATCCCTGAGCGCCTGCATTGCGATATTGTCCAGTTGTGGTGACGCTTCACCACCAGGATCGAAGCTAATGTGCCCCTTGGTGGTGTTTTTCAAACGGCCTTCATCCAGGGCCATCGCCGCATCCGAAAACCGCAGGGGTATGTTCCCGCTCAACCGTCCACTGCCTTGCAGGCCCTCCTGATCGACCATCAACAGGATCTGATCGAGAAATATTTCTTCGACTTCCAGTTCGATGCCCAGAGTGGATTTTCGAGGATCCAGAAAAACGGGTTGGACTTTCACGCTGCCGCCGAAAACAGTTGTCTGGGCCTGGTCCAGATGGAATCCGTTCTGCCACCGGCCGGAAATGCTGAGGTCTGTCACGTCTAAATTGCTGGCCAGGCTGACAGTAGGGAACAGGCTTTCGATTCTGAATGTCGGTGCGACAAGGTCCGACGAATCCAGTTTCATCACACCGTTCTCGAACTGCACTCCCAGGATACGGCCGTGCACGCCCGTTACAGCAATGCCGAGGCGGTTGTCGTAGCGGCCGTTGCTCCACGCCCAACTGAGTGACCCTTCGATGGAGCCATCGGAGAACTCGACATCGTGCCGGTTTTTCGTCAGATAGTCTTTCATGGGTTGAAAGAGTTCCACCACCGGCGCTTTTAATTCAACCCGCAATTCACCGCTGGTCTCGTGACTTATCAGCGACCACTGGCCTATCGTTGTGCCGCTCCAGCCGGTAATACCATTGATGTCGAATGACCCGTCGTTCCAGTTCCATTCGCCTTGAAGATCCAAACCCGGTACGTTTTGTAACCACTCCGCGCTGGTCGCGCCAGATAATTCCATGTCCCCGTTTATGAGCAAGGGTGAAGTATTTGTAACCGTGAAGTGCGATCTGGCCCCATCAGCTTTCAATTCAATGGGGGCGACTGTGTTCAGTTCCTGCAATTCGATATCCGCCACTCTCCAGTTGGTCATAGTCCAGTGGGTCAGTGCCGCGTCCAGGTCGACATCACCGATACGATGGAAATTCACCGATGCGAGGCCGTTCCCCGCCAGTACAATTTCATTGTCCGTTGAAAATTTCTGATCGATCACGTAGCCGTCCGGCAGGTTGATCATGATCGATGATAAGTCATCGAGCTGGTAACTCGGAATGCTGAGCTGGATACGACCCGCCCGTGTACACGTAAACACCCAACCGTCGCCTACCGGTTCGAGGTCCCCCTTGATCCGTGCGTTGGAGTAGAACGAGTCAGTGGTAAAACTTTGCAGCTTCAGATCAAATCCAATCGCCCACTCTCCGCTTTTGCCGAGGACACCGGTGCTGCGGATATTTCCGGTCATCGATTCGATATCATCCATGTAGGTCCTGTAAGGGGCCGGCAGGAGGCCGGAGTCGCGCAGCCACCGCGGTAACGGCTGGAGATGCGCGGTAAATTCAAAAACAGCAGGTGCCGAGTTGATGAATTCGAGACGGGCGTCCACGACTTTGGTCAGGTCGGTATCTGAAACAGCTATGGCGAACGCCGACAACGATGTATCGCCTTTGATTTCAAAGTGTGATATGTCGTCATGGGCGACTATGGTGAAGTTTTTTCCGGAGCCTGAAAACTTGAATTCTCCAGAGAATTCGTGTCTTTTGTCATAAGTGAAATGCAGTCGATCTATCGATACTTCCGCCGGCAAAACGGCGGCGAATTCGTCGCCCTGGTCTGACGCGGACATCGCCACCGGCTCGTATTTAATGTCAGCTTGTCTGATCGCTATACGTTGCGGCTGGAGCTGGGCCAGATCATAGGAGATGGTGGCATTTTTAACGTCGAAATAGATGGAACCCGTCGAAGTCCGCACGCGACCGGTGAGTTGTCCGATTCGGGCTGTGTTAAACCCAAGTGAGGTGATGCGCAGAGTATTGATTTGCAGGGTCTCATTCTGCAGGAGTCGTGGAATGAGTGAGCTTGCGATGCGCGCGGCAAACAGCCACAGTGGAATGGCAACGAGTACAAGTATCGATACAATGAGTATCATCGATTTGCGTTTGGTCATCCGTATCGATTATACGGTAAAGTAAGCGCTTGACCGGTGGCACTATGAGACCAGAAAAAAGAAAATTAAACGTTGAGCAGTTCAGAACGCTGCTGCTAAACCAGCGGCAGGTTGCGTTGGAGATTGTAGAATCAAGCGAGCAGGGAGCGGCAACGGTAGAGCTTGATCAGACTCGGCTTGGCAGGCTGTCGCGTATGGATGCACTGCAGGTACAAGCCATGTCACAAGAATCCCTGCGCCGCCGCCAGATAGAATTGAATAATATAACCGCGGCTCTTGCTCGCATAGACTCCGGAGACTACGGGTTTTGTACGGAATGCGGTGACGAAATCGTACGCGGCAGACTGGAAATCGATCCTGCAGGCCCGCTGTGCGTCAACTGTGCCAGGGCCCTGGAGAATTAGGAGCCTGTCCGAGAATAGAGAGCCTACTGCGGAAAAGTCCTTTTGGCCCATTTTCCCGCTCATTTTCGTCAAATATGAATAACTATTCTCCTCAAATGATCAAAAAAATGGACTCAAAATGACTTCCCCTCGCTACGGCTTCTATTCTCGGACAGGCTCCTAGAATTTCTCACGGCTTTCCCCACAATTGTTCTAACCGGGTATCCCTGCCACACCCGAAGCGGTAGAACTTGTAGCGATAAGGGTTCTTGGTATAGTAATCCTGGTGGTAGTTCTCGGCGGGATAAAAGGTGCCGGCCATTGTGATTTCGGTCACCACAGGCTCGTCGAAGCGTTTGGTCTTCTCGATGTTCGCCCTGGATGCCTCAGCAATTTGTTTTTGTTCTTCCCCGTGATAAAAAACACCCGGCCGATACTGGCTGCCCTTGTCGCAAAATTGTCCGTTGGCTTCGGTCGGGTCGTGATTCTCCCAGAATACATCGATGAGTTTTTCATATTGGACTTTTTTCGGGTCGTAAACGATCTGAACCGCCTCGGTGTGCCCTGTGCCCCCCGACGACACCTCTTTGTATGTGGGGTTTTTGCTATGGCCCCCGATGTATCCCGAGGTCGTGGAAATCACGCCACGGAGTTTGTCGTAAGGCCCCTCCATGCACCAGAAACACCCTCCGGCAAATGTTGCCACCGACAGATTGTTCAGTTTGGCTTCAGTCTCGGTCAAAGCCTTCGTGTTCTGGGCCTGGGCTCCGGCCAGATAAACTCCGGCACCGGCGACGATTAAGGCAATAACACTTAGCAGCTTGGTTTTCATCGGATTCTCCACTTTATATCTGAACTCTATAGACCGGCCTACACTGAAAAATGTTTCCTAAGGGCACCTAGAAAAATGGTCTTTTCGCACGATAGCCGCGTCAGCCCCGTGCTCGAATCCTCATGTATATCATATACACTGCGGTTCTGTGCGCGGTGTTTCCTTGCTCTCGCACGAAAATCCTCATTTTTCGAGGCGCCCTTAAATTGATTGTAATATTCGCAAATATGCCCCCGCGTGTGGTTTGCACCGTCGGCCACAGTGATCGCCAGGCTTGCCAGGAGTACTGGTTTTTTGATGAAATTCATGGCAAATTCCGTTTCTTTGTTATCGGGACGCTTGTACCATAATCAATATCAGCGATCACGGCATATTTTTATATGTTCAGATTCGATAAATCTCTGGTGCCTGAACATGGCGAGGCCTTGCCTGGCCGTGAGTTGCCTGTGCGGGTTCCCAATAGCCATTTTGTCAGCGACAATCCGCTGACGCCCCCTTTTCCAGAGGGAATGGAGCAGGTAGTATTCGGCATGGGGTGTTTTTGGGGGGCTGAAAAGAGTTTTTGGGTACTGGAGGGCGTGTACACAACCGCCGTAGGATATAGCGG
>CAXMTM010000269.1:0-2621 GCA_964196385.1 Arenicellales bacterium | reverse complement strand
ACATCAAAGTCGGATTGCTGGTGGTCGAACGGCAGTACGGTTACCTGGAGTTTCACTCGCATTCCACGGCGGAGGTAAAGACCGGTGCACAAGCGGTGCTGGATGTGCTGGGGGCGAACGTTGACGATGCCATGCCGCCTCAGATCCTCGGTTCCAAAGTGGTTACGCGAGTGGATCACCAGCATGCTTTTTTGATCAACCGGAACAAACTGGGTTCCATGGTGCTGGGTGGTGAGTCACTGTATTTTTTGGAATGTCAGCCGGCGTCCTATGCGATTCTCGCCTGTAACGAAGCGGAAAAGGAAGCCAATATCAAGGTCATCGATTATCGCATGATCGGCGCCAACGGACGCTTGTATCTTGCCGGTGATGAAGCGGAAATTCGAAACGCGCGTGACGTGGCCGAGGCCGTGCTGCGCGGCGGCGGGAAGAAATAGCCCATGTCCAGGGAATTACGACAGATGATCCGCAGCATCCTGATCGAGGAACTCGCCGAAAAGGGTGTGCTCGCCAAAAATAGTGTGAAGCTGCCGGCAGGTTCAAAACCAGAAGTCCGCGAAGAAGTCGTGGCCATCCAATCTGACCGGGACCTGGCGAGTTTCGTCCACCGGTTGCTGGAAATTACGAAAAATGAACGGGCCCGGGCCGATGTCGAATCGGGCCGGCACGTGTTCCGTTTGGATCACGGGTCAGCAACGAACCCGTCAACACATTTCCACAAGGATTTTCCACCGCGGGCATCAGGTCAGAGCGCGGCATTTGACAACGGATTGGTCACGGAAAAACAGATTCACAGCTTGCCTGACGATGTGACGGTGGTCAAAATCGGTCGTGGCGTGCGGCTCACTCCATTGGCCGGCGATGCCATCCGCCGGGCGTGCATAAAAATTGAAAGGGTAAAGACATGATTCGTGGACGAGTAAGTGGCCGTATATGGTCTTCCAAACACATCGAAACAATGCCCAGTGGTGCGTTACTTGAAGTGACGCTGGATACGGGAGGTTGTTTGATTGCTCTCGATCCCCTGGGCTGTGCTGACGGCGAAGCCGTGTTGATTACCCAGGGCTCGGTGGCCGCGGGATATTTTACAAAATCCAGGGCGCCGATAGACGCTTTGATTATCGGATCCATTGACGAGCAGGGCTGAAACGAACAGCGCCCGCTCATAACCGGCCAACTGGCCAAACAACAGGAGAATACATCATGTCCAATCAAGCTATAGGAATGATCGAAACTCGCGGTTATGTACCAGCGCTGGCTTGTGCCGATGCCATGGTCAAGGCCGCCAACGTTGAAATCGTCTCACGCAACGAGGTCGGGGGCGGTCTGGTATCCGTCGTAATCAAAGGTGACGTCGGGGCCGTCAAGGCCGCAACGGAAGCCGGTTCGGAAGCGGCCAACCAGGTCGGCGAGGTGGTGGCGGTGCACGTGATTCCACGGCCCCATCCCGATCTGGCCAAGCACTTCGATTCGGTGGGTGGAAAATAGAGACTAGCCCGACATGACCGAACTCAGGGTCTATCTTCCGATCCACGACCTGCAGCCGCAGTTCGCCGCCTATCTAAGTACGCCGCTGCGTGCGCGCGGCTATCCACCGTACGAGGGACAGCACAGTCTGATCATCGAAGTATCACCGGCGCTGGCCATACACCGGATATCGGACCTGGCGCTAAAAGCGGCGCCGGAGATGGAACCCGGCATCCTGTTTACGGAACGGCAGTACGGATTGCTGGAGCTGCATGCCTCCGATAGTGAGCAACTGGACGCGGCTGGAAAAGCGATCCTCAAAGGCATCGGTGCCAGGGCGTCGGATCAGCTGGCGCCGACGATTCTGTTCGAAGACATTATCGAGGATCTGTCAGATCAGCATGCCATCATCCTGAACCGGTCGCGTGACGCCTCTATAATAGTACCGGGGTCGTCACTGCTCCTGTTTGAAATGAGCCCGGCTCTGTTTGCCTGCGTAGCCGCCAATGAAGCGGAACGTGCGGCCCCTGGTGCGGTCATCAACGACGTACAGATGATGGGCGTGTCCGGTCGAATTTTTATGTCCGGACGGACGGAGGACCTGATCAAGGCAAGGGATGCCGTCGCCAAAACGCTCAAAGCGGTAAAAGGTCGCTAGGACAGGCTCCTATGAGTGACTGGAAAAATGCGTATCGCTCGTTCTATTACGAGACCGCGGAAGAACCCGACGACCCGGTGCTGGCTACTGCCGAAACGGCGCTGCTCGTAATCGATATCCAGAACACGTATATGGAGGTGCCTGGCGATCCCATGGAGGCGGGACGCTGGCGCCCGTTTCATACCCGCATGGCTGATATGGTCATTCCCAATACGGTAAAACTGATCGATATCTGTCGAGCCAGGGGCCTGGAGATTATTTTTGCCCGGATCGCGTGCCTCACCGAGGATGGCCGCGACCGATCACTGAGCCAGAAAAAGCCGGGGTTTAACTATCTGCTTCTGCCCAGGGACCGGGAGGACAGCCAGCTTGTGCCGCAGCTCACTCCTCGCGGAGATGACATCGTCATTGTAAAGACCACGGACAGTGCTCTGACCGGCACCAACCTGCGCTTGATTCTGCATAACATGGGTATTCGAAATGTTGTAGTAGCCGG
>CAXMTM010000268.1:0-5146 GCA_964196385.1 Arenicellales bacterium | reverse complement strand
CCAAACCACAAAAACAATATCGACTACCAGATCCTGAGCGCTATTCAGTCGCTGGGCGTAATACCGGAATTCGAGACCCATAAACTGACCAGGGCCCAGGTAAATGTTATTCACAAAACGGAATCCGTTCAGATCACACCGCCTCACCGGGATTTCGACGAACCGGGTTTCGTTTATATCTATTACGTGAATGACTCAGACGGAGACACAATTCTGTTCGATAATGAAGGCAAAATCGAGGCCGCGGTAAAACCTGCGGCCGGCCATATGGTGAAAATGGACAGTCATCAGTGGAACTGCGCGACGACCCCGGTGCGCACGGACAGGAGGCTGGTCATCAATCTGAATTTTGTAGAAATCTGACCCGGCCGGCGACAAGCAGTTTGTTGCCTGGGAACCTGTCGAATGCAGGTGCGGGCCGATTTCCAACTAGGTGTCCGACAGCCTTCTGGAGGCGCGTTTACGCTCGAACTCCTTTAAAAAACGCTTGCGGATACGGATGTGTGACGGTGTGATCTCCATCAGTTCATCGTCCTCGATGAACTCCAGCCCCTGTTCCAGGGTGAGGCGAATAGAGGGATTCAGAAGTACGTTATCGTCTTTGCCCGCAGCACGAATATTTGTAAGTTGTTTGGCCTTGAGCGGATTGACAGTGAGGTCGTTGGCCCTGCTGTGGATGCCGATGACCTGTCCTTCATAGACCTCTTCCCCCGGGCCGATCAGCATGCGGCCGCGCTCCTGCAGATTGAACAGCGCGTAGGCCAGCGACCTGCCGGTAGCGATGGATACGAGCACGCCATTTTGTCTTTGACTGATCGTTCCTTTATATGCGGGGCCGTAATGGTCGAATACGTGATACAACAATCCGGTACCGGAAGTTTGAGTCATGAACTCCGACTGAAAACCGATCAGCCCGCGCGCCGGGATCATGTAGTCCAGTTTAACCCTGCCCCGGCCATCCGGCTGTATGTCCCTGAGTTCACCCCGTCGCTTACCCAGCGCCTCCATGATTACCCCCTGGTGGGCTTCCTCCACATCTACGGTAAGATGCTCGAAGGGTTCTTCACGCTTGCCGTCGCAATCGCGATAAATCACCTCGGGACGGGACACGGCAAGTTCGTAACCCTCGCGGCGCATGTTTTCCAGCAGGATGGACAGGTGTAACTCACCCCGCCCAGCCACCGCGAACCGTTCGCTGTCACCGGTTTCCGTAACTTCCAAAGCAACGTTGTGTATAGCTTCCCTGAACAAGCGGTCCTTCAGCTGGCGGGAAGTTACGTATTTTCCATCTTTACCCGTAAACGGTGAGTTGTTTACCTGAAACGTCATACGCACCGTGGGCGAATCGACATTGAGGGGAGGCAGAGCCTGTGCGTGCCCGACGTCGCACACGGTATCAGAAATATCGAGACCTTCCACACCGGTCACGGCGACGATATCCCCGGCCTGGGCGGATGCTACTTCTAGCCGCTCCAGCCCCATGAACCCGAAAATCTGCAGTATGCGGCCGCTCCTTTGAGTGCCGTTTCGATTGAGCACCGTGATCGGCGTGTTGCTTCGGATCGCACCCCTTTTTATGCGCCCGATACCAATGGCGCCGACATAGCTGGAATAGTCCAGCGACGATACCTGCATCTGGAACCCGCCCTGCAGGTCAACATCAGGGGGCGGTGTGTATTCAACGATAGTCTCGAACAGCGGCGTCAGGTCCCGACCCGGGTGGGCCAAATCCCGGCACGCAACACCCTGGATCGCGGACGCGTAGACCACGGGAAAATCCAGCTGCTGGTCGGACGCCCCGAGGCGATCGAACAATTCAAAGGTTTGATCCAGGACCCAGTGGGGCCGTGCGCCGTCGCGGTCGATTTTGTTGATCACCACGATCGGATTCAGCTTGTGTTCGAATGCCTTCCTGGTAACGAAACGGGTTTGCGGCATGGGCCCGTCTACCGCGTCCACCAGCAGCAGCACCGAATCCACCATGGACAGAACCCTCTCCACCTCGCCACCGAAATCCGAGTGCCCCGGGGTATCGACAATATTTATCGTGTAGCCTCGCCAACGGATCGCCGTATTCTTCGACAGGATAGTAATTCCCCGTTCCTTTTCGAGGTCGTTTGAATCCATGACACGCTCGACCTTATCTCGTCTGCCGAGGATTCCGGACTGCTGCAGCAGTTTATCGATCAGGGTGGTCTTACCATGGTCGACATGCGCGATAATGGCGATATTTCGGAGTTTCGTGGTCATATAAATTCAGATTCAAGTCGATATCGCGAATCATATCGACGTCGTTTTCATAAGGCTCAACGCCCGGATTACTTCAGATCTGTGTGAGAGTACCTGGCGCCACCGTGGAATGCTGGCGATGTGCGGTGTAACGATATATTCAGGCTGGTGCCAATATCCATGGTCATCGGGCAAAAAATATTTCCTGACGGAGCACATCAACCGTGGCGGCGCGGATTCTACCACTTTCATGAGCGGTTAACAGATTCTCTTCGACCGGGAGCCCGCCACGCGGCGATTATCCCTCCAGTTTCATCAAGGGTCGGATACGAAATGCACATTTGGATCCTGGCCTTCGCCGGGATGGCAGCCATATTTCCTTAAAGTAGAGCCAACAGAGGGTAGTTCAATTGTTCAGTCAGTTTAGATAAACTGGGCTCTTCACGAGCAAAAAAGCGCTAATGTTCCCGGGAGAACTGGCATGCAAAAAGTTACGTTCACTGAAATGAGCAAGGGTACGAAAGATGAGTACGAATTCCTCGAAGGGCGGGAACAACAGTATATTGCTGAACTGCCCGACCGATTGATCGCCGCCCTCAAACGACTGGACATCTCCAGCGGTTACGAAATTTCACGCATGCAACATTCCCTGCAATCAGCCACCCGGGCACATCGAGCGGGGGAAAGCGAAGAGATGGTGATCGCCGCATTGTTGCACGATATCGGTGACGACCTGGCGCCCTGCGCTCACAGCGAACTGGCGGCCGCGGTTCTCAGACCCTATGTATCCGAAAAGACCTACTGGATCATCAAACACCACGGTCTTTTCCAGATGTATTACTACGCCCACCATCTTGGCGGAAATCGTAATGCCCGGGATATTCATAAAAATCACCAGTGGTATGACGACGCCGTACATTTTTGCGAACATTACGATCAAAATTGTTTCGACCCCGGGTACGACACGCTGCCACTGGAATTTTTCGAACCCACGCTGAGAAATGTCTGCTCCGGTCAGTCAAGTCAGGACCCGGAATACATCGCGCGCTACGGCGAAGATTCCGCAATGGCTACAGGATAACGCGTCCCGTCACTGACAATGCGGGCTACAGTATAAGGATGTCCACTGGCAATAAAATCCTGCTCATTGTCGCGCACACACCATCCCCAAACACGGAACGAATGCTCAATGCCGTTATGCTGGGCGCCACCAATAAGGACATCGAAGGTATTGCCGTACGCCACGTCCGCCCTCTGGACGCGGGGCCGGAAGATGTGCTGCAGGCTGACGGAATAATACTTGGCACAACGGAAAATTTCGGCTATATGAGCGGGGCGCTCAAGGATTTTTTTGATCGCTCCTATTACCCGTGCCTTGAAAAAACCCAGGGATTGCCGTGTGCACTTTATATCAGGGCCGGAATGGATGGGACCGGCACGCGAATCGCGGTCACCAAAATCACCGCCGGACTCAGGTGGAAGGCCATCCAGGACCCGCTCATCTGCCGCGGCAAGTTTCAGGACGCCTGGCTCGAACAGTGCGAAGAACTGGGCATGACCATGGCCGCGGGAATGGAAGCGGGAATATTTTAGCCCCCATACTGCTGCCGCAATAATTTCTTATCGATCTTGCCGACGCTGGTCTTGGCAATCGCATCGATGAATTTCACCCTGTCGGGCAAGGCCCATTTTGAAATATCGCCGGCTTCGACGTACTGTCCGATATGTTGCCGGATGGCTTCAGCGGTGATTGTTTCATCCGCATCTTCCGCCAGCACGATCAACACCATCGGCCGCTCACCCCATTTTTCGTCCGGCACAGCTATGGCCGCGACTTCGCTAACCGCCGGGTGGCGGGACACGATGTCTTCCAGTGTCAGCGATGATATCCATTCTCCTCCTGATTTGATGACGTCTTTTACGCGATCGGTGATCTTCAGATACCCTTCAGAATCCATATTTCCAATGTCCCCGGTGTGAAGATAACCGCCTCGCCATAGCTCCGCGGATTTTTCCGGATCTTTCAGGTAACCCTGTGTCAACCAGGGGGTACGAACTACCACCTCGCCGGTGGTCTTGCCGTCATGGGGCACGTCATTCATGTTGTCGTCCACCACACGGAGATCCACCATGGGCGCCGCGCGCCCGGTCTTGCAACGATAATCCAACTCCTCTTCGCGCCCTGCCTCGAGCACCTCCAAATCCAATTGGGCCACGCTGACGAAGGGGCAGGTTTCCGACATTCCGTAGGCGCTGAAAACATCGATACCCAGATCCAGTGCGGCGGCGGCCAACCCGCGGGGCAAAGCGGACCCGCCGATGATCACACGCCACCGGGACAGGTCGATTTCCTGAGCCAGAGGATCGCTCAACAGCATGTGCAGAATGGTCGGCACACAATGAGAAAAAGTGACCTTTTCCCGATCGATCAAGGACAAAAGTTTGTCCGCTGCATAGCGGCCCGGATAAACCTGTTTGACTCCCATCAGCGTCGCGGCGTACGGAACGCCCCAGCCGTGGACATGGAACATTGGGGTAATCGGCATATACACATCATCTCGCCTTATGAAGCCCTGGGCAGCAGGAGCCATGCCCGAAATGACGCCCAGCGTATGCAGCACAAGCTGCCTGTGGCTGTAGTACACGCCTTTAGGGTCCCCCGTGGTCCCGGTCGTATAAAAGGTGGTGGCTCGCGTCAGTTCATCGAAGTCGGGGAAGTCGTAGCCGACACTTGCAACGCTCATCATCTGCTCGTATTCCCCCACCGATACGGCATGCATACCCGACGGGTGCTCATCGTGCAGCCGGATGATCTTCACCGGGCGCTCGAAACGATCCGCTATCTGCTCCACCAGCGCAAAGAAATCAGAGTGAACGAGAAGAATGTCATCATCGGCATGATTGATGGTGTACAGGA
>CAXMTM010000267.1:0-2511 GCA_964196385.1 Arenicellales bacterium | reverse complement strand
GCATCACAAATCACCTGATCCCAGGTGCCCATGAAGTTGCCGCGCCGATACAGTGAAGTACCTGCAATGGCCAGTTTCTCACCCAGGATTTCATCATAGGTCCTGCCCACCCGGGAGGTATTGAAAAAGTACTCGCGGCGTCGGCTTTCGACAATATTTTCGTCATAAGTTCTGGAGCGCATCTGATGCAGATACGCGTTCATTTCCGGGTCGGGTTGCAGCATGCTTTCGAACACGGGCAACATGCGGTAGTGCATGGACTTTACGCCTCCGCCGGTGATATCGAAATCCATCACTCCGACGAATTTGCTATGGGAACCGGCGTTGGTCACCAGACAGGTGCCGCCGTTGACGTTCTTCACCTCGACAGGTTTGGGCATGCCGTCATGGGTGTGGCCGCCGAACACGGCATTCAGTCCAGGCACCCGTTCCGCCATCTTTACATCCACATCCATACCATTGTGCGAGAGCAATACCACGGCATCCGGTTTTTCCTCGGCATGGATGTTGTCCACCAGTTCGATCATGTCGTCTTCCCGCAGGCCAAACGACCAGTCGGGAAAAAATTCCTGTGGATTGGCGTTCGCGGTACGGGGAAAGGCCTGACCCACGATACAAATGCGTACACCGTTGACGTTCCTGATTACATAGGGCTGAAATGCGTGACCGGAATCTTCATTAAAAAGTCCGCGGCCATCGAAGCGCTCGACCAGCGCCGGATACTCATCACCGAACAGGGATTCCTCCTTGACCCTGACGTTCTGACCGATGAAATCGCCCTTGAACAGGGCGACATTACTGAGCACTTCTTCCTCTTTGTAAGTGAATTCCCAGTGCCCGACCATCACGTCGACGCCGAGAATATTGGACGCTTCCACCATATCCATGCCACGCGTCCACAATGAAGTCGCTGAACCCTGCCACAGATCGCCGCCGTCCAGCGTCAGGGTATAGTCTCGTCCGCCGGCCGCCCGGCGCAGTTGATCGAGCAATGTCTTGATGTTCGCAAAGCCCCCCATACGTCCGAACTTGCTGAAGCCAGCGTCGAAATCGAGGTATGTGTAGGCATAGGCCTCGGCGCTTCCCGCTTCAACACCCATATATTTCAGAAAATTTTCACCCACAACGTGCGGTGGCCGGCCCTTGGCTGGTCCTATGCCGATGTTGACATTGGGCTCCCGAAAACAGACCGGAAAAAGCTGGCCGTGCACATCGGTCACATGCAGAATCCGGACATTGCCGCGCATGGGCACTTTGTAATAGTCTTCGGGCAGGCCCGTACCTGCGCTGGCGTCCCCGATCAGGCCCGGCAACAGGCTTGCGGCTCCGCCCGCGGCCGCGCCTACGCCTGCAATTTTGATAAATTCTCGTCTGCTGAATGGTGGCATAAACTCTCCCCGGTCTTTTGAATTTGTATAGAGGCGATAGATTACAGGCTGAGAACGTTATTTTATAGAACGGGCACAGACAACCCCCCTTATGAGTCGATACATTATCCATTTTAGGTATGCCTGACCGGTTCCGGTTCGTTTACATATTTTTAGCCGGGCTGTGGCTCACCAGCGGTGCCCTGCACGCAGATGTGGTCAAACCGGCCCTGATCGAGATCAGCGTGTATAAATCGGGGCTGGTCGAAATCGAGGCCAGGGCCAGCATCGAGGCGCTGCTGACCGGCATCGATGCGCGGTACAAAAATACCCGGGATTCCCCAAACGCAGCAGCTTACGACATACTGAGGGCATTGTCGGGCGACAAACTGGCGGCCAGATTCGATGCATTTCACGACCGCTTTCTGGCCAGTATTCGTCTTGAATTCAACGGCAATGAAGCTGAACTCAATATCAGGGAGGTGTCCGTCCCCGAACCCGGCTACACCAAAGTCCCACGCATCAGCACCATATTATTGACCGGTCGCACACCGGCCAGTGCCACCGAAGTAGTCTGGTACTACCCGGCAGCTTTTGGTGACAACGCGGCACGGGTAAGGCAGGTAGACCAGAAAAACCAGCAGTGGCACTGGTCCGAGTGGCAGTGGCTTAGGGATGATCAGGCCAGTGCACCATTTTCACTGCAGGACCTTTACGCCAGGCGGCCCCAATGGCAAACCGCGCTGGACTATATGGTCATCGGTTTCGAGCACATCCTGCCGTTGGGCCTGGATCACATCCTGTTTATCGTCGGGTTATTCCTGTTCAGTCTGCACCTGCGCCCACTGTTGCTACAGGTCACCATGTTCACCCTGGCCCACACCCTGACCCTCGGGCTTGCCGCCGTGGAGGCTATCTCACTTTCGCCCAGGGTGGTGGAACCCCTGATAGCGTTGTCTATCGCCTATGTCGGTATTGAAAATATCTGGTTCAGACGACTCGGCGTCCATCGCCTGATACTGGTTTTCGCGTTTGGTCTGGTGCATGGCCTGGGATTCGCCAGCGTGCTGGCCGATTTTGGCATGCCAAAGGATGCATTTTTCACCGCCCTGATCAGTTTCAATGTGGGCGTGGAATTTGGTCA
>CAXMTM010000266.1:0-2825 GCA_964196385.1 Arenicellales bacterium | reverse complement strand
AAGACGATGTGTGTTGAAGAACTGCGCGTGAACCGCAGACTGGCTCCGGATCTGTACATTGCGGTTATCGCCATCACCGGAAACGTAAAAAATCCGATACTCAGCGGGGCCGGTGAAGTCATTGAGTATGCGGTCAAGATGGTGCAGTTCGACAGCGACAAGGAAATGGATGTTTTGATCAAGGGGAAACTGGACATCCATTTGATCGATGATCTGGCCCTGCAGGTGGCGGACTTTCACCAGCATCAGGCACACATCTGCGTTGAGCAGGATTTCAGTTCCTCGATCCAGGTCAGCCGGCGAATCAAGGATAACTTCGCAGATATCAGACCGTCCGTCGATGCCGCAGCGAGGCAGGACCTCGATCGGCTTGAAGAATGGGTGGATGCAGGGCTCTCCAATTGCAGGAATTTGATAGACGCCCGCAAACGCGATGGGTACGTGCGTGAGTGTCACGGTGATCTGCACCTGGGGAATATGGTGCTTATTGGAGACAGAATTCGTCTGTTTGACTGCCTGGAGTTCAACGAGCAATACAGGTGGATCGATGTCATGAGTGAGATCGCCTTCGTAGTTATGGACTTTGATTTTCATCACCACCGAAATTTCGGATTCCAGTTCCTGAACCGGTATCTGTCGGTTACGGGGGACTATGCGGGTCTGGAACTGTTGCCCCTGTACCTTGTCTATCGGGCCATGGTCAGAGCAAAGGTCGCAAGCATACAACGTCGGCAGTCCGTTACCGATAGCAGCGAAAATAAGGACTTGTCTGGATACCTGAAATTGGCGCAGAGCTACATTGCACTGCCGCCGGCCCGTCTGTTCATTACACACGGTTACTCCGGTTCGGGAAAAAGCTGGTGGGCCGAGAGGATCGCCCGCTTGCTGCCGGCTATTCATATACGTTCCGACGTGGAGCGAAGTCGCTCACAAGACGTTGACGGCGAATTGCAGCCAGCAGCCGGCCGCTACGATACCCGGGCCATAACACGCAACTACGAATGGTTGCGGAATCTTGCCGAAAATATAATAAGGGCGGGTTATTCGGTGATCGTCGATGCCACCTTTCTTCAATACGGTCACAGGGAAAAATTTTACACTATGGCCCGTCAAACCGGTGCTGCTGTTTATATCCTGGATTTTAAATGTGAAGATGCGGTGTTACGCGCCCGTATCGGCCAAAGGGTAACCCGGGGCACGGACCCGTCGGAGGCGACAGTGGCGGTCCTCGACGAGCAGATCAAACACGCGCAACCGCTACGGGCCGAAGAGAGCGGCATTACGGTAGCGATACGCACGGACCGGGAGCAGGATGCGGGGGGTCTGGTTGATCGTATTGTTTCACTGTAACTTCGCGGCAAATCCGTGCATAGTTGAATTATCTATCTGTCGTTGAAATCTAATTGTGAAACTGAAAGTGGAAAATCTCGGCTGTGAGAGGAATGATCGATACCTGTTCTCCGGCTTGAGTTTCGAACTGGCCGGCGGTGAACTTATCCGGGTGGATGGCGCCAATGGCAGTGGAAAAACGACTTTATTGCGTATGGTGAGCGGTCTGTTGCCGGTGGTTGAGGGAATAGTCTGTTGGGGTGATCGTCCCATTCAGAAAAACCGTACGGATTACATGTCCGAACTGGTATTCGTGGGGCACAAAAACGGTATCAAGGATGAACTGACTGCCGAGGAAAACCTGCGTATCGATCACTCCCTGGTCGGCGGGCAATCCGGGGTTTCGTATACACAGGCACTGGAGCGGTTGGGGATCGCGCAATGCCAGCACCAACTTTGCCGACAGCTGTCCGCGGGTCAGCGACAGAGGGTTGCGCTGGCGAGGCTGCTCATTTCGACGGTTCGGCTGTGGGTGCTGGACGAACCATTGACCGCCCTCGATCGGTCGGCACAGAGCATCGTACGGGATCTGCTCGAGGAACACGTCGGCGCCGGTGGCATGGCGCTCATCACCAGCCACCAGGATATGGACTGGCAGGGAAGTTCGCAGCGAACGATAAGACTTGACGATGCAAACTAGCCCGACAAAACAGAATATTTTCCTGGTATTGATGGGCAGGGACCTCACCCTAGCGGCCCGTACGCCGAGCCAGTGGCTCAATCCGCTGCTGTTTTTCGTGATCGCGGTGAGCCTGTTTCCGATTGGTGTGGGGCCCGATCCGAACATGCTTCAAGAAATTGCCCCCGGTGTGATTTGGGTGGCGGCGCTGCTGGCGATGATGCTCTCCCAGGATACCCTGTTTCGGACCGATTACGAGGATGGGTCCCTGGAGCAGATCCTGACCAGCCCGCATCCCCTGATCCTGATGGTTGCCGCCAAGATTTTGGCACACTGGATGCTCACCGGTTTGCCGTTGGTCGTGTTGTCCCCGGTGCTGGCCATATTGATGAACCTGTCCTTCGAGGCCTGGTGGATACTGGTCTTGACCTTGTTGCTGGGAACCCCCATCTTAAGCCTGCTGGGTGCACTGGGTGCCGCTTTGGTGGTCAGCGTGAAGCGGGGTGGTGTACTGCTTTCGTTGCTGGTGCTGCCCTTGTGCATACCGGTGCTGATATTCGCCACCACCGCGGTACAAACCGCCAGAATCGGTATGTCAGTTGAGGGCCATCTTTCATTCCTGGGAGCGTTGCTGGCCCTTGCCGCCAGCCTGACCCCCTTCGCAATTGCCGGTGCGCTGAGTGTGACCGGCGGAGACACCTGATGTGGCACTGGACCCACAAATTCGGTTCACCGAGATATTTCTATAGAATTTCCGGGCTGCTGCTGCCGTGGCTGTCAACGCTGTGCCTCGTCCTCATGCTGATTGGTTTATACC
>CAXMTM010000265.1:0-9573 GCA_964196385.1 Arenicellales bacterium | reverse complement strand
GGTTTTGACTGATAAACAGACTGTATCGGCAACGCCTATCCCGGCCCTGGCTGGTCCAGGCGCAGTTGAACTTGGTCTTCATTCGATCCATAGCTACGGCTATGCTTCTCATTGCAGACCGGCGTTCATCTGCACCTGTCCTGCGCCCCATGGTAAATTAGCTATGGCCGGGATCCTGGTGACAAATGCGGGCTAGACCACTTCGACCCTCGCCGCGCAAAATTTGAATCCCGGGATCTTACCCACTGGATCCAGTTGCGGGTTGGTAAGAACATTGGCCGCGGCCTCCGCGTAGCAAAACGGGATAAATATCACTCCATCCGGGATCGCCGTGTCCCGCCGCGACCGGATCTCTATGGCGCCACGGCGGGTCAGCACGCGGATGTGCTGTCCGGCATCGATGCCCAGCCGATCGATGTCCGCCGGTGACAGGCTGGCCACGGCACCGGGTTCTATGGCATCCAGCACCGTTGCCCGTCGGGTCATGGATCCGGTGTGCCAGTGCTCCAGCTGGCGGCCGGTAGTCAGAACGAACGGATAGGCTTCATCCGGAAGCTCCCCCTGCGGGTTGTAACTTGCCGGCACCAGGCGTCCGCGCTTGTTCGGGGTCGGAAAACCATCGCCGAAAACGATGTCCAGACCCGGTGCATCCGGCCGGGGACACGGATAGGTGACGACGCTCTCTTTCTGCAAACGCTGCCAGGTTATATTATCGAGTGAAGGCATGACTTGCTTCATCTCCGCAAACACATCGCTCGGATCGGAGTAATTCCAGTCCAGGCCCAGGCGTCTCGCCAGTTCCTGCACGATCCACCAGTCTTGCCTGACGTCGCCGGGCATACGCAACGCAGCGCGTCCCAACTGCACCTGACGGTTCGAATTGGTTACCGTGCCATCCTTCTCGGGCCATGCCGATGCCGGCAGTACAACGTCGGCATAAAATGCCGTCTCGGTCATGAACAGGTCCTGAACCACCAAGTGATCGAGTTTGGCCAGAGCCTCCCGCACGTGCCCGATATCGGGGTCGGACATGGCAGGGTTCTCACCCATGATGTACATGCCCTTGATCTGCCCGGCAATGACGGCGTGCATGATTTCGACCACGGTCAGGCCCTTTACGGGGTCCAGGGCAACGCCCCACGCGTCCTCAAAACGCTTGCGTACGTCCAGGGATTCCACCAACTGGTAGTCCGGCAACATCATCGGAATCAGCCCCGCATCTGAAGCCCCCTGCACGTTGTTCTGGCCACGCAAGGGGTGCAGCCCGGTGCCGGGACGCCCTACCTGGCCGGTGATCAGGGCCAGCGCAATCAGACACCTGGCATTGTCGGTACCGTGCACGTTCTGCGATATGCCCATGCCCCAGAAAATTATTGATCGATGCGCGGTGGCGTAAATGCGTGCGACTTCACGAATCGTAGCGGCTTCGATACCACACACCGGCGCCATCGCTTCCGGCGTGAATTCGGCGATGTGGGTTTTCAGCTGTTCGAAACCTTCCGTGAACTCTGCTACGTAGTCCTCGTTGAATAAAGCCTCGGTGACGATAACGTTGAGCATTGCGTTCAACAGGGCTACATCGGTACCCGGGTTGAACTGCAACATGTGTTTGGCGTGCCGGCTGAGCGCATTGCCTCGCGGGTCGCATATGATCAGCGTCTTGCCCGACTTCGCCGCCTGCTTGAAAAACGTTGCGGCCACCGGGTGGTTCTCGGCGGCATTGGACCCGATAATGATGATGACATCGGCATCCAGACAAGCCGTGAACGGCGCGGTGACCGCACCGGAGCCGATGCCCTCGAGCAAGGCCGCCACCGAGGAGGCGTGGCACAACCTCGTGCAGTGATCGACATTATTCGTACCGAATCCTGTGCGCACCAGCTTTTGCACCATATAGGCTTCTTCGTTGGACCCCTTGGCCGAACCAAATCCGGCCAGTGCCGAAGACCCATCCCGGTCCCGGATCCGCCGCAGCCCATGTGCGGCGACGTCGAGCGCCTCGTCCCACGTCGCTTCGCGAAAGTGGGTAAACGGATCGGCAGGATCCACCTCGCCGTCGGCACTCTTCGGCGCATCGTCCCGTCGGATCAGGGGACGGGTCAATCTGTCGGGATGCTTGACGTAGTCGAAACCAAAGCGGCCCTTGACGCAGAGTTTGTTGTGATTACCCGGTCCGTTGCGGCCCTGCACAGCCACGATTTCGTTATCGTTGATCTGGTAGGTCACCTGGCATCCCACACCGCAATAGGGGCACACGCTGTCCACCTCGGTCACAGGGATGCACTTGTCCTCGCCCTTATCGTCGACCAGGGATTTTTCCATCAACGCACCGGTGGGGCACGCCTGCACGCATTCCCCGCACCCGACGCAGGTACTTGCACCCATCGGGTCATCGAAATCAAAAACGATCCTGGAACCGTGGCCCCGATAAGCCATACCGATAACATCGTTGACCTGGACTTCCCGGCACGCCCGCAGACACAGATTGCACTGGATACAGGCGTCCAGTCGTACCCACATGGCGGGATGTGAAGCATCGTGTTCGATGCCTGCCCGCGCCGGGTAGCGACTGCCGGAAACACCCAACTCATCCGCCCACCGCCACAGGCGAGAGTTCTGGTCGGGACCATGTTCACGTTCCGGCTGATCCGCAATCAGCATCTCGATGACACTTTTGCGCGCCTGCAGCGCCCGCCCGGATGCGCCAGTCACCGCCATGCCCGGAGTTGGGTTTCTGATGCAGGCGGCGGCCAGCGCGCCTTCCCCTTTTATTTCGACCATGCAGACCCGGCAGTTGCCGTCGGCACGATATTCAGGCGCATCCTTGAAACACAGATGAGGCAATTCATTGCCGTGGCGCTTCGCCACCTGCCAGATCGTTTCGCCGGGCCGGGCCGACACGGTGCTTCCATCGAGCGTGAACTCGATACTCTCTTCAGATTTCAGATTTTCGTTCATATGACTATTGGGGCTTAGAGTTCCTCGCGGAAATACCGGAATATGCTCAACAGCGGATTGGCCGCTGCCTGACCCAGACCGCAAATGGACGCATCGGTCATGGTGGCGCCCAGTTCGTTGAGCAACGGTTCGTCCCAGGCCGGTTGCGACATGAGCGCCACTGCCTTTTCCGTACCCGAACGGCAGGGTGTGCACTGACCGCAGCTTTCGTCCTCGAAAAAACGCATCAAATTCAAGGCGATGTCCGTGGCATTGTCCTTATCGCTGAACACGACGATGGCGGCGGACCCGATAAAACATCCGTACTGTTGCAAGGTGCCGAAATCCAGCGGAAGATCGTCCATAGAGGCCGGCAATATGCCGCCGGATGCGCCACCGGGCAAATAACCTTTGAAGCTGTGGCCGTCCTCCATGCCGCCGCAGTAGTTATCGATCAATTCCCGAATGGTGGTGCCTGCCGGAGCAATCTTTACACCTGGGTTGCACACCCTGCCGGAAACCGAATAACTGCGCAGCCCCTTTGTGCCCTCTTTACCTTGTTGCGCGAACCAGTCCGCGCCCTTCTCCACGATATCGCGCACCCAGTACATCGTTTCCACGTTCTGTACCAGAGTGGGTCTGCCAAAGATGCCCACCTCCGCGACATAGGGCGGACGGTGACGTGGAAGACCACGTTTGCCTTCTATGGACTCGATCATGGAGGATTCTTCCCCACAGATATAAGCCCCGGCGCCGCGCCGCAGTATGATGGGTGCATGTCGGGTCAGGCCTGCAGCGTCGAGCTTGTCGATTTCCGTCTGCAGAATTTTCCGGATAGCCGGATATTCGTCCCTGAGATAGAAATAAACGGCCTCGGCTTCGACTGCCCAGGCGGCGATTAATACGCCTTCCAGAATTCTGTGTGGGTCCGTTTCCATGAAATATCGATCCTTGAAAGTGCCGGGCTCGCCCTCGTCTGCATTGACAGCCATCATCCGCGGGCCGGGGTAACCACGTACGAAGCCCCATTTACGGAACGTTGGGAATCCCGCTCCACCCAGGCCGCGCAGACCCGATTGCTCAAGGCATTCGATGACGGAATCGACGCTGTGCTCTCCGGCCAGGCAGGAACTCAGCAGTGCGTAACCGGAGTCGGCCCGGTATTGCTCAAGATCCGTATAGTCCATCAACTCGGGCCCGGTGTGTCCCCCGGCGATGGCCTCCAGCGCCTGATTGACATTGCAGTTGTCGATATGGCGATGACCAACCGCCGCTGTCGGCGCAGTCGCGCAGCGTCCCATGCACGGCGCCGCTACGACACGCACCCCGTCCGGGGCGCGTTCAACCAACTGCTGCAACAACTGCCGGGCGCCCTTCATTTCGCATACCACACTGTCACAGACACGCACGGTCAAGTCGGGGGCACGGGCGTCATCCGGTAATACGTCAAAATGTGCATAAAAAGTAGCGACTTCGAAAACCTCGGTCATGGACAGGTCCATTTCCTGGGCCAGGGCCGCCATGTGTCGATGTTTGAGGCACCCGTACCGGTCCTGAATCAGATGTAGATACTCAATCAGCAGATCACGCCGGCGGGGTTCGTCTCCCAGCAATGACCTGATCTCGGCCAGAGACCGCTGATCGACCTGGCGGCCTTTAGGTGTCTTGCGGAATTTTCCCCGACCCGAACCCGGGTGTCGCCTTTTGAGTACTTGCTGGTTCATAAGCCACTTAGCCTGGAAGTTTTTCGTTACTTTTACCTGCAAACCTCGCTCGGCGCCAGTCATAACGTCTAATTTTCTCGCAAATTATTTTAGAAATGTTCCGCCAGATCAGAGAATCCTGCCTGCACAACGGTAACCGTGATGATTTTATAGATATCTTCAACGCTGCAACCACGCGACAGGTCATTGGCCGGTTTGTTCAGGCCCTGCATGATCGGCCCGACAGCCTCGGCGCCGGCAAACCGCTCCACCAGTTTGTAACCGATATTGCCGGACTCCAGCCCCGGAAAGATCAACACGTTGGCGGGGCCCTGGAGCCGCATATTTCCGCTCTTGCGCTGCAGGATGTCCGGGATGATTGCGGCATCGAGCTGAATATCGCCGGCCACTTCCAGGTCCGGCCGCATCTGCCCAATCAACGCCCTGGCACCGATCACTTTGTCCACCAGCGGATGACTGGCGCTGCCATCCGTCGAGAATGAAAGCAACGCAACCCGTGGAACAAGACCGACAAAATCCCTGGCGCTGTCCGCTGACACGATGGCGATCTGTGCAAGTTCGTGTGGATCGGGTTCGACAACCAACGCACAATCCGCAAACACCATGACATCCAGATCCGGGTGAAACGGGCGCTCGAACACCATGATAAAAAAGCTGGACACGAGATCACAGGAATCTTGCTTGCCTATAAGCTGCAACGCAGTGCGCACCACATCGGAGGTGGAGTAGACCGCGCCGGCAACAGTTCCGTCGCAATATCCCAGACGCGTCATCATATTGGCCATCACCAACGGGTCCAGTATCCGCACCCGCGCATCCTCCAGTGTCATGCCCTTGTGTTCTCTTATATGGAATAGTTCTTTGGTGAATTTCGCGGATTCAGCCCAGCTTGCCGGGTCGATGATATGAATGCCCTGCATGGAAAGATCAAGTTGCCGGGCACGAGCTTCTATAGCACCCGCAGCCCCCAACACGGTAATTTTCGCGATGCCGTCCTGCGTGGCTTTCACCGCTGCTGTGAGTATTCTTTCGTCTTCCCCCTCGGCCAGCACAATACGCGCCGGCCGGGCACGAGCGCGTTCAACAAATTCATCGAAGATTGGCATGTGTTTATGGCCTGACAAGATTAAAAAGCCGCGATGCGCTGAATGACCCAAAAGGCCGCGATGCTGCCGATGACATAGGGCGGCACGGACCAGATCCACGCCGGTCGCGGAATGTCGATGCGCCGTGCGACGTGTCGTGCCAGCGCGATGATCGCAAACACGACAGCGATGAAGAACAACTGGCCGATCTCGACACCGACGTTGAAGAACAGCAACGCCAGGGGAATCGAAGAGTGCGGCAGGCCGATTTGCGCCAACGCTCCTGCGAAACCAAATCCGTGCAGCAGACCGAATATGAAGGCGACAACCCATGGATACTTCTCCGTCAGCCCTGCATGTCCTGCCCGACTGCGCATGATTTCAGAAGCGACGAACATGATGCTCAGTGCAATGGTGGCCTCGACGGGTGGCCCGGGCATCTGGAAGAAGCCTAGCGTCGCACCGGCCAGCGTGAGGCTGTGAGCGATAGTGAACGCGGTGACGGTTAAAACCAGACGACGCAGACCCGTCACCAGAAGCAACAGCGCGAGAACGAACATGAGGTGATCTATACCGCTCAGGATGTGCCCGAAGCCGAGCACGAGGTAGGTTCGCACCACTTCAAGGCGGCTCGGTACGGCTGGAACCGTGAAGGATGAATCGCCCGGGGTCAGGCGGCGCGTCTCGCTCTCGCCTTCGGCGAAGTCGAAGCGGACAAGCACGTCCGTCGACGTTAGATCGAGACCGTCGATCTGAATCACTCCTCCTTCCAGTCCCCCTGTGCAACGTGCCGTCCAGCGGGCGAAATATGCGACACCATCCCACACTGTTTGCTGCGGTTCTCTCGGCTTACAACTCTGTGGCAGCACGGCGGAGATTGCCATGGGCCGGCCGCGGGTCGCCGGCTTCTTCCAAACCACTGCGTAGAGTTCCGTATCGACCAGGCGGAGTTCCAGATACCCGGGCTGAAGCGCATGGCCGTGCGAAGCAACGCCATATCCGAGCATGCCAAACAAGAAAGTTACCAGCGCAAGAATCCGCCTGCCCGCGATCGACATCACCGCTTCTCCGGGTCTTGCTTATCGCCGCGATGTATCTCGACAACGAATAGCCCACGCCGCCGCGCATAGTCCTGCTCGCGGTTCTCCAGTGCTTTCGCCGCTTTCCAGTCCTTGAGCACCACTTCTCGCACCTCTTTCAGCGGTGGCGTCCGGGCAGGCAACCCGTCGAGGGTGCGCACCAGGTGCACGCCGTAGGGCGAGACCACCGGCCCACTCCACACCCCGGGCGCCAATTCCGCGAGTTGTTCGAAGAAGCCCTGGCCGAACACGCTGTCAATCGCCTCCGGCCGTGACAGACGAAGCTGGGCCGGCAGGCGCGTGTCTTCACCCAATGCGGATGGGTCCATTGCAGGGTCGGACAGGAGCGCCTCAAGGGGCCGGGTGACAGTCTCTTTTACAGGGTCTTTGCCGAGGTAAATTTGCTCAAAAGCCAGGCGCGGCTCACTCCGGTATTTGTGCTCGTTGGCGGCGAAAAACGCCTCCAGTTCACCCGCGGACGGTTGCCGAAGGTATACGCCGGTATCAGTCAAAAATTCCATCTTCTGACGCAGGCGCCGCCGAACGACGGCGTCATTTTTATCCAGCCCAAGTGCCAGCGCATCGCGGTAGTAAACCTCATCCCGGATTTCTCCTTCGATCAGGGCATCGAGTTCTTCGTCGGTCGGCATCCGCTTCCAGACCGAATTGAATCCGGTCGCAATCTGAGCGATACGCTCGGGTGTAATGACAATAATGCCGGTGGAGTTGTTGCCCGGTTCATCGACGATGGTGTACATCAGAAAGAGCACTCCACCAATGGCAATGAAATGAAGCAACGGCTCCCGAAGGAGCCGCCGCAGGTTTTTTGTAGCCAACCCCTGTTCAGGACTCGGGGTTGTACCAGATTGGGGAGGTATAGGCTCGCTCCTGGGTCGAGGTGGGCGCTCCCTCCGGCAGGTCGACGCCGAACCGGAAGGCATCATAGGTGGACCAGCGCGGCGTCGGTATTTCCAGCACCCGCGCGTAATAGAAGGCCTTTTGCGCCGGATCAAAATCGGGATCGGTCCACACCGTCCCCAGTTCGGAGGCGCCGATGCTGTTGGTCCAGTTGGCGTTGGCAACATCTACGGTGTTGCCAACGGCAGGCAGTTTACCATCCGCGCCCTGCACGCGGTCACCCGACCACACAACGTCATAAACCTTCTCCCGCGTTGTGCCGTCGGCGTCGAGCCAGCCTTTCACGATCTGGATGCGATCGAGGTTGGCCCCGCTCAGATCGCGCAGCGCGTACACCATGAAGTTCGGCGCAGTTGCGCCCTCGGGTTTAACGCGCAAATCGCCGCCCATTGGCACGCCTTTTTTATACCCCACATTGGCCACTACGCGCGAATTCATATCCTGCCTGGCAAAATCCCAGCCGCCAAACAAGCGCACAACCATGCGTGAGCCGGTGGTACCATAGACTTCCTTGCGCTGCATCGCATCGAAAATGGCTTCACGGGTATTCTCGGTGGCCCAGACCGCGGCCAGCCCCGACGCAACCATCTGCCAACCCACAATTTTTCCCTTGTCCGTTTCCATGAAAGGGTGAGTCATCCGTTCCGGGTTGGGTTCGTAGCCGGCGTGCTTGCCAAAGAAATTGTCTTCTGCGGCGGTTGCCAGCGAAGTATGGCTGTCGGTGGCGCCGATCATGCCGAACTTGTAGGGGTTGGTGCCGAGGCGCGTCTCGATGGCCAGGCCGCGTTTCAGTGCCTCGCGGGCGTATTCGCCGGCCAGCATATCGTTGGTCTTGGCCTCTGTGGCGTCGAGGTTGGCGATATCCCACTTCTCGTAATCGGCAAACTCGTCGTCCGGCGACAGGAAGGGATGGGCTTCGCCATCGCCTTTGATCTGGGTCGCTTCATAGAGCGGTTCCCACTTGCTGCGCTGGGTGACATAGCTCTGATCGAGTTCGGTTCCGTTCCATTGCGCTTCCAGCGGGAACATGATGCCGTTTGACAGGTTGCCGTTATGCGCGATGGCCAGCACTTCGCCATCGGTTTTCTCTTCGTAATTGGTCAGGTACTTCCACAAATCGCGCGGGTCGGGGCTGCCCTGGGGCGCCGTCATGGTAAAAGGCACCACCTGCCTGGCCCGGACCGGGCCGTCCCGCATGATGACAACCCGGTGCATGTTGTTGCCCTGGATCAACGATGTCCACTCAAAGCCGATCAGGGCGGTGAACAGTCCCGGATCGTTGAACGCCTCGGCGTCGTCGATCACTTTTTCCCACAGGTTTTTGTAGGGTTTTGAACCCGGCGAATAGAGCGCGATCATTTCCGGCTCCATCTTTCCCTGGGAGAAGGTCGTAATCAAATCGAGCGATGCCTGTACCGACGCATCACCGCCCTCCGCGAACCCCTTGATCCAGCGTGCCGACTGTTCGAAGGCCAGCAACTCCGGTTTGCCGGAGGCGATATCACCGAATAATCCCATGCCATCAGAATGGTCGGTGACCGACAGCCAGTCCAGCGGGCGGGACAAGCGCACCGCCTGACCGGTGGAGGAGATGACTTCCTCACCGCGAGCGAACCGGTAAGCATCGCGTGGAGACAAGCGATTTCCAAACAGGCCCGCATCCATCGAGAGATTGGTATGGAGGTGTGAGTCACCCCACAGCGGACGTTCGGGAATACCGCGCTTCGCATAGGGCGAATAGGCTTTACCAGTATAGGCGTTGGACAGTAAGTCCGCTGTCGGAGTGCCCGCATCCTGAGCCGCGACGGGCAGCGCGGTCATAAGCACGCC
>CAXMTM010000264.1:0-2226 GCA_964196385.1 Arenicellales bacterium | reverse complement strand
ATGATCTTGAATTCCAGATCCTTGCCTTCCAGGTAGGCGGGATCGCGCACAGGACGCACGTCCACCAGTGAACCCGGTAAAAAGGCCCGGATGTCTTCGATATCGACGGTAAAGCCACCTTTGACCTTGCCGCTGATTTGGCCTTCGATGGTTTCTGCTCCCTCGAATGCACCTTCCAGCTTGTCCCAGACCAGGGCACGCTTGGCCTTGTCGCGGGACAGCCTGGTCTCGCCAAAACCGTCTTCCACGGTTTCCAGCGCGACCTGAACCTCATCGCCCACTTCTACTTCCAGCTCACCCTGCAGGTTTCTGAACTGGCTGATGGGAACGATACCTTCTGATTTGAGACCGGCATTGACAACGACGGTGTCGTCGCGAATTTCCATGATGGTGCCGGTTACAATGGCGCCTGGCCTTAGATTTTGAGCCGCCAGGCTCTGTTCGAACATTTCTGCGAAACTTTCAGTCATGTTAGTGTTTACTCAAAGATGGACTGCGTTTGTTGCAACCACCCACCCAGGTTAAGGGGTACTTTTGCACCCGTTGATAGAAAACTGCCTGTTGGCAGAACCATTTTACTAATAATTCAAAGGTTTACTTATCTTTTATCAAGTAAATTATGAATTGTTTCGAGCACCCAATCGATACTCATATCCGTTGAATCTATTATCTGTGCGTCTTCTGCGGGCTTCAAGGGTGCGATGGGCCTGGAACTATCCCGCTCATCGCGCTTTTCGATCTCCCGGAAAAGGCGCGGCAGGTTAACACTTTCTCCTTTTTCTTTCAACTGCTTATAGCGTCTGTTCGCCCTCGCCTCGGCGCTTGCGGTGAGAAAAATCTTCAAAATGGCGTCCGGAAATATGACCGTGCCCATATCACGGCCATCCGCGACCAGCCCGGGCGGCTTTCGAAACGCCCTCTGCCGCTCCACCAAAGCGGCCCGCACCGCCGGTACCGCAGCTACTTTTGATGCAAATACACTGACCTTTTCAGAGCGCAGGCGGCCGGTAATCCAGTTGCCATCCAGCAAAATTACCATTCCGTCGCCGGAAAATCCAAAATTAACGTCGACCTGTAATACCAGCTGGCCCAGGGCCTGCTCATCATCAGGGGAGACCTTACGGTCCATGGCTGCTACAGCCACAATCCGGTACAAAGCGCCGCTGTCGAGGAAATGCCAGTCCAGCTCCTGCGCCAGGCGCATCGCCACGGTGCCCTTGCCCGAGCCGCCCGGCCCGTCAATCGTGATCACCGGAATTGCGCTGGGATTGTTGCTACTCATAAACAAATGCTCCAAATCTATTAGGCGATATTGCCGCCGGCACCGGCAAGATCACGTACGAACCCCGGATAGGATGTGTCAATATTTTCCGATCCCGCCACAGAAACGGGACCTGTGGCGACCTGCCCCAGGATACAAAAACTCATGGCACAGCGATGATCTCCCGCCCCGTCGACCGCTCCCTGGCCGATTTCCCCACCCTGGATATCAATGCCGTCCGGGTATTCCTTCAAATGCACGCCCAGTTTTTCCAGTCCTCGCGCCATGACGGCGATGCGGTCACTTTCCTTCACCCGCAGCTCTTCCGCACCGCGAATCCGGGTCAGGCCATCGGACGCGGCGGCCAGGGCCATGATGGCGGGCAGTTCGTCAATCAGGGAGGGGATCCACTCCAGCGGCAGATCAATTCCTTTCAAAGACCCGCAATAGCGGACCCGGATATCGCCGACGGCCTCTTCGCCAAACATCCTGCGCCGGTCGACGCTGAGATCGGCGCCCATCGCCCGTAGCACATGCAAAACGCCATCCCGGGTCTCATTGATACCAACATCCCGCAACAACAGTTCCGACCCGGGAATCATCGCGGCGGCGACCAGAAAAAAAGTGGCCGATGAAATATCTCCCGGTACCCGGATCCGGGCGGCGGACAATTCACTTCCGCCGGCAACCGAACAGTCGTCGCCCACGGCCACGCCAAAGGAAGGCAGCATTTTCTCGGTGTGGTCCCTGCTCTTTCGCGGCTCACGCACGCTCGTGCGCCCCCGTGCATACAGGCCAGCCAGTAAAACACAGGACTTCACCTGTGCGCTGGCCACCGGAGAATCAAAGCTGATTCCTGCCAATTCCGGGTTCCCATCGATGTGCAGCGGTGGTGTGCCGTCTGCGGAAGTTTGAATGCTGGCGCCCATCAGGGATAAAGGATGCACAATCCGGCGCATCGGGCG
>CAXMTM010000263.1:0-13308 GCA_964196385.1 Arenicellales bacterium | reverse complement strand
TCTTTTCCGCCGGATGGCCATTGAGAATTTTATGCAGCGCTTCCCAGGGATTATCCCGGGCAACATCACCAAGAGGTGGAATTGTTCGGAGCTTGTGCCCGTCCCGGCCGTGACATCCGGCACAGATCGACTGGTAATAGTCCTGACGAACCGATTGATGACCCTTGGCCATCTTCGTGTCTCGTTCGATGTAGCGATCCATATCGACCTGTCCCTTGCTAACGAAGTTGGCAAGATCCTGAAAATCCTCATCGGCCATTAGTTCTTTGTATGCGTGGGTCGCATCCTTGAGCACAGTAATAATTTTTTCCGTGTCTGCCGCCGCCATACCGCGTATTCCCTTGATGCCGGTGGCATGGTCACCTTTGCCATAAACGCCGTCACGGCCACGGTAGTCCCAACCGTGACACTCCTTACACCGCCAATTTGTTTTGGCGTCTGCAAAGTACGCCCGATCAGCAGGATAGGCCGGATGCATCCGTGAGGGAACACGCTCCCAGATTTCCTCAAACCAATTGTCATAGAGCCGTCCACCACGAACGATGGATGACTGCAACTCGTCAGCGGGAACCGGGAGCGGAGCAAAAGCGACAGAACTGAATACTACAACAACAAAAGCAAACCACGATTTCGCAACATCTGACGAATATTTCATGACAGGTCGACCTTATGTATCTATTGCAACAACCCACAACTGACTTAATTTGGGAAATAAAGTCAGTTCTGAAAAATATTCCAGATTTTTAGCAGAAATCCCGGTTCGGATAATTGATGAACGTCAAAAACATGGGAATTATACTGAGTGCATTGCCGCGACTATTCGTTACCGCACATTATCGCCAATCCGAATAAACTGCGGGACTTCGACCCTGACAGTTTTACGATTTCCGTGCAAACCGTGAAGTTATTATTGCGCGGGCCCTTACCCTGGCTCGCAAACCTGTGAGCCTGAAGTGGGTATTAATAAACGGACTATCTGATTATAAGACTTGTTACTTTTTTAGCTTTGCCAAGACGGCCCTGGTTACACGTAATTCATATACGCAAGTTGCATCAGCAGCAAGACTGCCAATGCCTGAAAGCCGATGCGGAAATACATGAAGTGCTCAGAGTGTTTTTTGTCGAATTCACCGCCTTGAGCCATGGAAATTACGCCGGTGACCAGTGATGCGATAATCAATAGAAGAACTGCGATTGTCATCCAGAACATGACTGTCATAACAATACCCTCCTCTTAGGATCTGAAACCACGCTATCAGGTTCAGGAAGGTGGAGGCTTGACCCAGGTCAAATAATCGTGTGTCAAAGAGAATGACTCCATGTTCTTCCGAACGGCGGCGATATTCCGTTTTTGGCTTTTTTGACACCTTCGTTTTAGCTGAAACTCTGTAAAACCGGGTTGGTTGTTATTTCCGACGCGCCCCGGATTTTGATCACACATTTTTCCGAAAGGAAAAAAACCACTGCTTGATGCGCAGGGGGCTGTATTTCACGGTGATCAAAGTTGCGCCGCGCAGTGAGGACAACGATGATCAATAGGTTTATAGTCGAGTATCGTGTTGGGGTGCCTCAGTAATCCTCCAGCCTTCCACCGACTCCTCGTGTATACCTGCGAGGGTCTGGTTCAATTTTTCCCATGCGCCACACGGGCATGCGCGGGATGGGGCGCTGGTATCTTTTCCTCGGAGTCGAACGAATGAATGAGAAAATAATTGACCAGCGAGTGTTTGATCTGTACGACGAGTATTGCCACGGTTATATCGACCGGCGTGAGTTCATGGGTCGAGCGGGTGTTCTGACCATAGGTGGTGTGTCGGCTCTGTCCATGGCCCAGGCATTTCTGCCACGATACGCCGAAGCACAGTCTATTTCCTTTACGGATAAGCGCATAAGGGGTCTGTACGTCGAGTACCCGTCACCCGGCGGTTCATCGGGGACCATGCGCGGGTACATGGTACAACCAGTTGGCGACGGGCCGTTCCCCGGTGTTGTTGTGATCCACGAGAATCGGGGTTTGAATCCCTATATAGAGGATGTAGCCCGACGCGCCGCCATTGCCGGATTCCTGGCCCTGGCGCCCGACGGACTCTCACCCGTGGGCGGTTACCCGGGCAACGACGACGACGGTCGCACGCTACAAAAAAGCCTGGACCAGGATAAACTGCGGCAGGATATGGTCAACAGCGCCAGGTACCTGAAGACACATGGGCTATCCAACGGCAAGCTGGGCGCGACCGGATTTTGCTGGGGAGGCGGAACCACCAATTTCCTGGCGGTCACCCTCGGCCACGACCTGAATGCCTGTGTCCCGTTTTATGGCGCCGCGCCCGCCGCCGGGGACGTTGCCAGGATCCGCGTGCCGCTGCTTATTCATTTCGCGGAGAACGACAAGCGGATCAACGCCATGTGGCCGCAGTTTGAAACGGCGCTCAAAGCTAACGATGTAAACTACCAGATGCACTCCTACCCGGGTACACGGCACGGCTTCCACAACAATTCGACGCCGCGCTACGACGAGGCGGCAGCGAACCTTGCCTGGGAGCGCACCATCAACTTCTTCAAGAAACATCTCGGCTAGGCGAACGAAAGCCGCTGTCGGGTCGATGTCTTTCTCTTCCAACGTCGCCGATCCGCCTGGAGATAGGAGCGCAACCGACGGAATGTCAGCGTCGTTGCCGAGACTGTTGAGTCTCTTTTTTCGCGCCGCCCCCCGGAACCGCGAGCAAACAATTGACTTCTCGTGTCTTTTTTGAGAAACAAACCGGCCTGGATTGCGAGCGGGATACTCTTGCTGGCCTTCGGCGCGGTGCTGGCCGCCCGCCTGTTTTACGAGGAAGGCGGAGGTCGACCGCAGAGAGGCGATAAACCCCTGGCGCCTGTGGAGGTTGCCGAGGTGCAGCGTGGGACATTGTCCCTGCGCCGCACCTTCAGTGGCACTATCGAACCTCAGGCTCAGTTTACGGTGGCTACCAAGGTAGATGGACGGATCCGGCGGCTCCACGTGGACGTGTCCGACCCGGTAAGCCGCGGTCAAACGGTGGCGCAACTGGACGATGCGGAATTAAGCCAGGTCGTGGTCGAGGCCGGCGCGCGCGTTGCTGTGGCGGAGGCCAACCGCGTTGCGGCCAACAGCCGTCTGGAGATTGCCCAGCGTGAAGTCGATCGCAGCAAGAAACTTCATACGCGGGGTATTGCCTCGGACAGCGATCTGGATTCAGCCCAGGCGGAATTTCTAGCCAGCCAGGCTGCTGTAAAAGTTGCCGAAGCCCACTTGAAGCGGGAACAAGCCGCCCTGGCCGGGGCGGAAATCCGGCTGGGCTACACCCGGGTAGCGGCAGACTGGGAACAGGGCGATGACGAGCGCATTGTCGCTGAGCGGTATGCGAACGAAGGTAATACCGTGGCGTCCAATACGGCGTTGTTTTCCATCGTTGAACTCGACCCTGTTCTGGCAGTGATCCAGATTACGGAAAAAGACTATCCACGGCTGGTGATTGGCCAGCAGGCTCGCCTTCAAACGGACGCCTTTCCCGGCCGCGTATTTCCTGCTACGGTTTCGCGCATCGCGCCCATTTTTCGCGCTTCTTCCCGCCAGGCCCGGGTGGAAATGAATGTGCCCAATCCGGACCACCTGCTGAAGCCCGGCATGTTCACCCGTTGCGTACTCGAACTCGAGCGGGTGGAGAACGCAGCCAGCGTGCCGGAACTGGCGATTACCCGCAGGGACAACAAAACCGGGGTGTTTCTGGTGAACGACGATGGCACGTCGGTGAAATGGGTCGAGGTGGAGCCCGGAATTCGGGATGGCTCACAGGTTCAGCTGGTCGGTGCCCAAATTACTGGTCGTGTGGTGACAATCGGGCAGCAACTCATCAAGGACGGGTCTGCAATTCGAGTCTCTCAGGACGATTCCACACGGGGCAAGGGCAGCGGCGTGCCGTGAGTTTACCCGCCTTCAGCGTAGGCCGACCCGTTTTTACCACTATGGTTACGATGATCGTGATTATCCTGGGCCTGGCGTCGTTCAGTCGGCTGCAAATCGACCTGCTCCCGGACATCGAGTTGCCTACCCTCTCTATCCGTACCGGGTATCAAGGCGCCGGCCCAGTGGTAATGGAACAGATGGTTACGCAGATCATCGAGGAAATCATCGCGACCGTTCCCGGAGTGACGGAGTTGACATCCGAATCATCTGAGGGAAGTAGCCGGGTCAGGGTGACTTTCAGTTGGGGCACTGACATCGATACTGCTGCAATCGATGTGCAGGCACAACTTGAGGATGAAATCAATGAACTGCCTGACGATATCGTGCGGCCGAGAGTAAGCAAGTTTGATGTGGCCAGTTATCCCGTGGTCATCATGGGTATTTCCAGTCCCATGGATCCGGTGAGCCTGACCAGGATTATCGATACCCAATTACGTTTGAGATTTGCCCGCATTCCCGGCGTTGCCCAGATTGACACATGGGGGGCCTACAATCGCGAAGTTCGTATCGAACTCGATCCCGAAAGAATAAATGCGCTCGGCATCCCTTTCAACGTCATACTTTCCTCGGTGCGTGATTCCAATCTCGACCTTCCCACGGGAAACATCGAGCAGGGCCGCTACGAAGTCACCCTGCGCGCGCCGGCGGAGTATGTAGATCTGGAACAGATACGCAGCACCGTGGTAGCCGAGCGCGAAGGTGGCCTCGTTACCCTCGGTCAGATCGCCGATGTGCGCGATACCCATGAAAAGCGCAATCGGATAATCCGGCTAAACGGCGATCCCGGACTGCGCGTCGCTATCCGCAAGCAACCGGGCGCGAACACGGTCGAAGTCGCAAACAGGGTGCTGGCGGAAATCGAGGAGATAAACAGAGACTATCCGCAGGTCCGCGTGGTACCCGTGATCAACCAGGGTAATTTCATCGAGCGTTCCATCCGCAATGTAGCGCAGTCGGTGCTTTACGGCGGGAGCCTTGCCATCATCGTTCTGCTGTTTTTCCTGCGTAATATTCGTAGCACGATGGTCATCTCGCTGGCGATCCCCATTTCCGTTATAGCGACCTTCGCCATGATCTTTTTTGGTGGGTTTACCATCAACCTGATGACACTGGGGGGGTTGGCCCTGGGGGTAGGTATGATGGTCGACAGCTCCGTTGTGGTGCTGGAGAACATCTTTCGCCGCCGCGAGGAGTACGACGAACACCCTCGGGTCGCGTCCATCAAGGGCGCCCAGGAAGTGAGCAGCGCCATCCTGGCCAGCACGCTGACTACCCTGGTGATTTTTCTGCCTCTTATTTTTCTCCGCGGGGTGTCCGGCCTGATCTTCAAAGAGTTGGCCTTCACCGTAATGTTCGCCCTCGTTTGCTCGCTGCTGGTATCGCTCAGCCTGGTACCTGTGCTGGCATCGAAACTGCTAAAAACTCCGACAGAGCAAAACTGGAGGAAGTCATGGTTGCAGCGGATCGCCTCACGTTCGGACTCCGCCTTCAAAGCCCTCGACAACAACTACGCCAGGCTGCTCCGAGGGGCGTTGCATCATCGGTGGCTGGTAGTCTTTTTATCAACCGGCCTGCTCGGTGCCTCGTTGTTGCTGTTTCCCATGATCGGCAGCGAGTTCCTGCCACCCAGCGATGAAGGTGAGGTGCGCGTCTCCGGAGAAATGGAAATCGGGATGCGGCTCGACCTGGTGGATGTGCAAACAAGAAAAATGGAGGACATCGTAATGCCTGCTGTGCCTGAGGTGGTATCTTCAGTCACCAGCGTAAGTGGCCGGAGCAGTAACGCGGTGGGCGAGATCCGCATGTCGCTTACTCCCGCTGCCGACCGCGACCGATCGAACCAGGATATCGCCAACGAACTCCGCAAGCGCCTCGAAGGGCGTATTCCAGGAATGAAGATCCGCACCCGCGCCCCTCAGGGACAGTTCTTGCTGGACCGGATTCTCGGCGGAGATGAGGGGATCACTGTGGAAGTGCGGGGATTTGATATAGACACACTCGAATACCTCGGAAAACAAGTCGCCTCGGCCATCGAAAGCATCGATGGAATTACCGATATCGACTTCAGTCGAAAGACAGGTATTCCCCAACAGGAAATCCACGTAGACCGCGACAAGGTCGCCGATTTGGGCTTGACGCCACGAGACGTCACCGAGGCCCTGGAAACTGCCATCGCCGGGTCAAAAGCCGGCGAATTCCGCTCCGAGGGCCAGTCTTATCGTATTTTAGTACAATTGAAAAACGCAGAAAAACGGTCTCTCGAAGAGGTCCTAGACCTGGTACTGACTACACCCGGTGGCGAGCAAGTCGCTTTACGTAACCTGGTCTACACCGTGCCCAGCCGTGGACCGGCAGTGATTACACGCAAGAACCAGCAGCGCATCGTGACTATTCAGGCCAACGTTGCGGGCCGGGATATGGGCTCCGTGGCGGAAGATATACGCTTCGCACTCTCCGGTATCGCCACGCCGGTGGGCTATGAACTGAGGATGTCGGGGAAAGTGGAAGAACAGGAACGGGCATCGCGTGAATTATCCCTTATTCTCATCCTGGCCCTCGTTTTCGTCTACATGGTAATGGCTTGCCAGTATGAATCTTTCCGTGATCCGCTGATTGTGATGGTCAGCGTGCCGCTTGCCGTGGTGGGCGTACTGACCACGCTATATGTTACAAAAACCACGCTAAATCTACAGTCCTACATAGGGTGCATCATGCTGGGGGGGATCGTCGTAAATAATGCTATCCTTCTGGTGGACCAGGCCGGCAGGTTGAAGCGCAATGGGATGTCGACGATCGATGCGGTGGCGGAAGCCGGTCGACTACGGCTCCGGCCCATTCTCATGACCACGCTGACCACCATTCTCGCTCTCATGCCTCTGGCCCTCGGAGTAGGGGAAGGCGCAGATGCCCAGGCACCGCTGGCCCGTGTCGTGGTGGGTGGCCTCTCCGCCTCGACACTGATCACTCTGGTGCTGATTCCCGTGGTATTCTCGCTGGCTCACCCCGACCGGACGCGGGCATGAATGTCGCTCGAGTGGGTGACAGAAACTCAACTGTTGGAACGGTTGTCCTGATGTTCGTTTTGATGCTCCATGCCTGCACAACCCCGGACCGCCGCTACGATCTGGATGAGTTGTACGAAGATTATCCGCTTCCTGAACCCACTCCTGAATTGGATCTGGTGGAGCTCCCCGCGCCGGAGTGGAAAGATCCGGCACCCTTGCCGGGTATCGACCAGGGCAGGGTGGTTCTGTCGATCGAACAGGCCGTACTGCTGACGCTGCGCCGCAACCGGGAACTCCAGGTGGAACGCTTCACTCCCGTTATCGTGGGTGCCTTCGAACAGCTGGAGCGCGGCGTGTTCGATCCCGAACTGTTCGCTGACCTGGTGTACTCGGAAGAGACCGCCAGTGAAACCGCTCGCAGCACCGGGGAGCGGTTCGATGTGGAAAGCGAGGACGGCGACATCGATATAGGATTGCGCCAACAGCTGCCTACGGGCACTACTCTGGAGGCGTCAGTCTCCTACGAGCGATCAACATCAAACCGAACGCCTGAACAGCAGGCCGTCCGTGGAGGTCTCACCGTTACCCAATCACTGCTCGAAGGCTTTGGTCCGGCGGTCAACCTGGTGGACATTCGCCAGGCGCAACTCGACACCCAGGCATCGCTGTACGAAATGCGTGGTTTCGTGGAAGCCCTGGTGGCTGAAACCGAAAATACATATTGGCGCTACGTACTTGCCGGTGGCCAGATTGCGATCTTCGAGCAATCGCTGGACATCGCCCGCCGCCAGCTCGATGAAGTGGAGCAGCGCATCGAGGTAGGCAAGCTGCCGCGGAACGCCGCCGCCGCCGCACGGGCCGAAGTAGCCCGGCGCGAACAGGCCCTCCTCGAGGTACGAAGCATTTTGGAGGACCGGCGACTTCGTTTGCTGCGCCTGATGAATGCTTCCAGCAACGAACAGTTTGCGCTCGAAGTCGAGCCGACCAGTCCACCGCACACCACTGCCGACCCGATGACCGACCTCGACGAACGCCTTGCGCTCGCCGACCGCATGCGCCCCGATCTGAACGAAGCCCGTCTTCGTCTCGAGCAGAACCAATTGGAAGTGGTGCGTACGCGGAATGGTCTGTTGCCCAGGCTGGATCTCTTCATCAACCTTGGCACGACCGGTTATGCGGAATCTTTCAGTGAGGCGTTCCGAAACCTGGACGGCGACACCTACGACCTGGCCGCAGGAATACGCTTCAGAGCCTTCCTTGGAAATCGCCAGGACCGGGCGCGTGACCTGGCGGCCCACGCTTCCCGGAACCAGGCCGAGGCAGCGGTTGGTAATCTGCGCAACCTGACTCAACTGGACGTCCGCCTCGCATTAAACCAAACCGAGCGCGCCCGCCAGCAGATCGATGCCGGAGCGGTGACGCGAACACTACAGGAGCAAACGCTGCAGGCGGAACAGGAGCGATTTTCGGTAGGCACCAGTACGTCGCTCCTCGTTGCCCAGGCCCAGCGCGATCTGCTCGTCAGTCAGTTGGCCGAAATCGAGGCCATCGTCGACTACCGCGTTGCTTTGGTCAGTCTCTATCTGGCGGAAGGCACACTACTTCAGCGGCGCGGGATACAGCTGGAAGGAACGAATCTTTGAAATCGCTGCCCCGGTCTCGCATGCGAGTCATATAATCGACCGGATTTGTTTTTGATGCGATACGCGTTTTGCCCGGCCATTCGAAAGGGACTTCGAACTTTCGCTTGCGGATATGAGCTATACCGCGCGCAGGCCGTGCATGAATTCCGTGGCGATAGGCTGATAGGTCTCGGCGGATGCCACCTCAATATCGGTCAGGAGCAGGGTCTGCCGGGCAGCGGAGACGG
Source organism: Arenicellales bacterium (assembly GCA_964196385.1). GTDB lineage: Bacteria > Pseudomonadota > Gammaproteobacteria > Arenicellales > JAANXG01 > JAHEKE01. The sequence goes on along the minus strand of CAXMTM010000263.1, from coordinate 4,448 downwards.
ATGAGTCGGCAAATGCCGCTAACAAAGCGTTTTTCATGCAGGTCACAGTTTTCTTGCTGACACTCGCGCGAGTCACATAGGGCGGCGCCGGCGCGCGGTAGGTCAGACCCAGAGTTCGCGTCCCGTCGACGGCTTCCGGCCGATAGCGACGTAGCAACTCAAGGGTCACGCAGTCCACAGATGCTACATCCGCGTCGCCTTTTTTGAGTGCCGCCAGGCTTGCCGCATGACTGCCGCTGATTTTGACATCGGAAAAAAACTTCCCGTCCTGGCTGTGGGGTGCGACCAGGGCAAACAGGGCGTTCATCCCGGAGTGAGATTCGGGGCCGTTGACGACGACCACGGTCCCGAACATATCCACAACATCTCGATGCGAACTGTTTTCGGGGACCACAATAGTGCTTGCGTAATTACCGTCGACACAACCCGGCGCGGTAAACCAGGGTGTGGCTAACACCTGAAGGCGGCCTTTGTATCGATGGATAATGTCATATCCGCAACACTGACTCATAAACAAGTTGCCGTCTGACCACAGGCTGTTCAAGTGTCGGTCATGCACAAGTTGTTGTGGTACCTGCGCGACGCCCTCACGACGAAAATGACGCGCCATTGCCTGCCACATTGCGTCGGTGGCATGCCGGATCTCCGGAAAATCGTACATCGGTAAACTTGCCATCAAGTCTGTCAATTTGATCAAACGTTCATCAATCTAATCGCAAACATGAGAAAAAATCAACACGTTGGTGCGGCGCGCCGTTATCGCCTCCGGGTTGGAGTCATGAATTCTCCTGTTCAGCAACGACGGCGTCGAAGCAATCCGCAAGAATGTCCAGGCCCTCGCCAATCAGTTCATCGGAGATCGTCAATGCCGGCAAGAACCGGAAAACGTTACCGCGAACACCGCAGCTGAGCACAACCAGACCGCGTCGGTAGGCCTCGGCCACAAGTGCCCTGGTCAATTCCGGATCAGGTTGATCCGCATCACCATTCTTTACCAACTCAATCGCGATCATGGCGCCGCGCTCGCTGCGAACATCACCGATAACATCCGGATACTTGCTTTGCAGTGTACGTAGCCTGCGCCCAAACAGAGCACCGATCCGGTTAGCTCTATCGACAAGATTGTTCTCGCTAATCACATCGATTACCGCGAGAGCAGCAGCACAACCAATGGGAGAACCACCATAAGTCCCACCCAAACCACCGGGCAGGGGTGCGTCCATAATGTCTGCTTTACCGACCACCGCCGCAAGGGGGAATCCGCCGGCGATACCTTTGGCGACAGTTATCAGATCCGGCTCGATGCCTGCGTATTCGCAACAAAAAAACTTACCGGTCCGGGCAAAACCCGATTGAATTTCATCGGCGATCAGAACGATGCCGGACTCATCGCATATTTTTCTCAGCGCCCGCATGAATTCGTCCGAGGCCGGATAGAACCCCCCCTCTCCCTGCACAGGTTCAATAATCATTGCTGCCACATCGTCCGGGGCAATATCGACCTTGAACAGGGTATCCAGCGCCTTGAGTGAATCTTCGACACTGACGCCGTGATAGTCGATCGGAAACGGCACATGGTAAACCTCGCCCGGAAAAGGGCCGAACATGTTTTTATAGGGTGTGATCTTTCCGGTGAGTCCCATGGCAAGCATGGTGCGTCCATGAAATCCACCGTTAAATGCAATTACCCCCCGGCGCCCTGTATAAGCGCGGGCGATTTTTACGCAGTTTTCAACGGCCTCTGCCCCGGTGGTTACCAAAATGGTCTTTTTTGGCGTATTGCCGGGTGCGAGTTCATTCAGTTTTTCAGCGAGTTCTACGGCCGAATCATAGGGCGTGACCATCACGCAGGTGTGACTGAAGCGGTCGAGTTGCCTTAGCACCGCGGCCTTGACCTCAGGGTGTGAGTGACCGGTATTACAGACTGCTATTCCGGTGCCAAAATCAATATACCGGTTGCCTTGCACATCCCACATTTCCGCATTTTCCGCATGGTCTATAAAGACAGGCGCAATATTTCCCTGTCCGCGCGCTATTGCGGCTTCCTTACGCAACTGCCATTCTGCGTTGGATTGTGTCGAATGGTTGTCAGTTTTTCTCTGTGCTTCGATCATTGGTCGATCCCTCCCATACAAAAGTATTTGATTTCCAGATAGTCATCCAGGCCATACTTCGAACCCTCGCGGCCCTGGCCGGATTCCTTCACACCGCCAAATGGCGCCATCTCATTGGAGATGATGCCTTCGTTTATTCCGACGATACCGTACTCCAGGCCTTCACCCACTCGCCAGATGCGGCCAATATCACGGGTATAGAAGTAACAGGCCAGACCAAACTCAGTATCGTTCGCCATGGCGATGGCTTCTTCTTCCGTGCTGAATTTAAACAAGGGAGCTACAGGGCCAAAGATCTCTTCGCGAAATACCCGCATATCGTCACTGACGTTGGTGAGAATGGTCGGTTCCACAAAACAGGCGCCCAGGTCGGAACGCAGGCCTCCCGCTACTACATTGGCTCCCTTGCTAACGGCGTCGTCGATAAAGCTCATAACATCGCTGGCGGCGCCTTCGTTGATAAGCGGGCCAATGGTCGTACCCTCTTCGGCACCATCTCCCACTTTCAGATTCTTTACGGCTGTGGCCAGCTTTTCGGCGAAGGCATCGTACACACCCTCCTGAATCAGCATGCGATTGGCGCAAACGCAGGTCTGCCCCGCGTTGCGGTATTTGCTGGCCATTGCCCCCGCGACGGCCGCATCCAGGTTCGCATCGTCAAAAACGATAAAGGGCGCATTTCCACCCAACTCCATCGAGGTGCGTTTGACCGTAGCCGCACACTCCGCCATCAGTTGTTTGCCGACCGGCGTAGACCCGGTAAAGGTTAATTTACGCACAATCGGATTACTGGTGAGTTCCTTGCCGATCTCCGCGGTCCGGCCCGTCACCATGTTAATAACGCCGGCCGGTACGCCGGCCCGCTCAGCCAGTTCAACGAAAGCGTATGCTGACAGGGGCGTAGCATTGGCGGGCTTGCAAACAACTGTACAACCGACAGCCAGGGCCGGAGCGATTTTTCGCGTCAGCATGGCGTTGGGGAAATTCCACGGCGTAATGCAGGCAACAACGCCTACAGGCTGTTTGATACAGACCAGGCGTTTGTCATTGGCAGGCTGAGGAATGGTATCTCCGTAGATTCGCTTGCCCTCTTCTGCAAACCACTCGATATAACTTGCGCCGTATACAATTTCGCCACGTGCTTCGGCCAGGGGCTTACCCTGCTCTGCGGTCAGGATTCGGGCCAGATCCTCCTGGTTCTCCATCATCAGGTTGAACCACTTGCGCAATACCGCCGACCTTTCCTTTGCGGTTTTATTTCGCCACGCAATGTGGGCGATTTGCGCGGCCTCGATGGCTCGACGCGTTTCCACAGTTCCACAGCTTGCGACCTCCGCAATAACTTCCCCGGTGGCGGGATTGGTGACAGCCAGGGTTTCATTTCGATCTGAATTCACCCACCGACCGTCAATGTAAGCCCCGGCCTTGAGCAGGGATTTATCGGAAACAGGAATGCTCATGGTCTATCTCACTGCTTGAATCTTTCTGTGGTTAAGTTCTGAATGAACATATCTGTAAATTATTTTCTCCGCTATCGATATTAATTTGTGTACTATGTGAAATAAATTCACAGGTAATAATCATATGTTAGACAGACGCACACTCCCTCTGTCCGCATTGCGCGCTTTCGAAAGCGCAGGCCGTCACTTGCATTTAGGGCGTGCAGGCGAGGACCTGGGAGTTACTCACGGAGCAATCAGCCACCAGATTCGTGCACTGGAAGAACGACTGGGCGTTAAGCTTTTTATTCGTGCCAATAACCGCATGAAACTCACCAGTTCCGGGGAACGGCTGTTATCCTCGGTGCGAGAGGGATTTGATCGCATAATCGACGGCGCTCTGCATTTGAATCCGGACAGCCTGACCGGCGTTCTCGTCATCGGCTGCACCCAGGCGACAGCGGCAAGCTGGGCGGTCAAGCACATTAACGAGTTCCAGGTCCATTACCCGCAAATCGAGATTCATGTTGTCGAAGTACAGCCCCAGCAAAAGGACATACCTCCCGAAGTCGATGTTGCGATCTGCTATGGTAAACCCGTGGTGGGCACTCGAAGGGTCGAAGAACTGGCCTCACCACCAGTTTATCCCGTATGCAGCCCCCGAATTCTCCATGGTAAACCTGCAATTACCCGCCCCGAACACGTAACCCTGCTGCCCTTGCTCCATGATGGTCAGAACAGCTGGTTAAGCTGGTTCGCCGCAATGGATGTACCCGCACCCGAAAATGTGAGGCAAATCCACTTCTACAGTACCAACCTGTCCCTCACTGCCGCGCGCCAGGGTTATGGCGTCGCCCTGGGTAATCCATTTGAAATACAGGAAGACCTTCGTCAG
>CAXMTM010000262.1:0-2597 GCA_964196385.1 Arenicellales bacterium | reverse complement strand
CATAGACGGCACAATGTGCGCGCGCAGCGACCGGGTAATATCCGAAGGCAGAACCTATTCATATCTGCTGTTTGACGGCGACGTCAGGATTTGTATCACACAAAACGATGTGCGTCAGATCCAGTTGGCGAAGGCTGCTTTATATGCCGGTGTCAAATTGCTGATGGACTACATGCAGATCGACAAGGTCGAGCGCATCGGTCTGGCGGGGGCATTTGGCAGCCACATCGATCCCAAGTACGCCATGGTGCTGGGATTGATCCCGGATTGTCCGCTCGAGAACGTGTCATCGGTGGGAAACGCTGCCGGTAACGGCGCGCGCATCGCCCTGCTGGACCGGAATGCCCGCCAGGAAATCGAACAGGCGGTCAGACGCGTGCAAAAGGTCGAGACCGCGGTAGAGCCGCGTTTTCAGGAACACTTTGTGGATGCTATGGCGATTCCGCATCGCACCGATCCCTACCCGGAACTGGCCGCAGCAGTCGATCTGCCCAAACTCGCCGAAGTCGAGAACGTCAGTCCCGGCAACAGGCGCCGTCGCCGCGCGCGGGGCTAGCGCGGGCCAGGAGCCTGTCCGGTTGCCGCACGCCGCCGTTCTTCCCTCGGCGGCACACCGAAGATGAGCCGATAACACTTGCTGAAATGTGGTGCGGAGATGAAACCGCACGCCAACGCCGTATCCACTATGGGCATACTGGTCTGCAGCAGGAGTTGACGCGCCCGCTCCAGTCTAAGCTGAAGGTAGTAACGGGTGGGTACGCAATTCAGATATTTCTTGAATAGCCGTTCCAGCTGTCTTCGCGACAACCCGATGTGCTGGGACAGTTCGTCCAGGGCCATGGGTTCCTCTATGTTGGCCTCCATCAAGCACACCGCTTCCATCAGCTTGGGTTGACCTGTGCCGATACGGTGTCGCAGAGGGATTCGCTGGCGATCGTGGTTGTCGCGAATACGGTCGCAAATGAATTGCTCGGATACCGCCGTGGCCAGTTCGGAGCCGTGCTGGCGGCGGATCAGATGCAACATCATGTCCAAAGGGGCAATGCCCCCGGCGCAGGTATACCGGTCCCGGTCGATCTCGAACAGTTCCTGGGATATGATCAGATCCGGGTGTTTTTCACGAATGCCTGCAAAGTTTTCCCAGTGAATCGTGCAACGGTGCCCCCTCAGCAGCCTGGCCTCGGCCAGCAGGTAACTGCCCGTGCACAATCCGCCCACGACCACTTTCCGATTGGCCATCTTGCGAAGCCATGGCAGGATCTGCGGGTCGTAGGAGCGTTGGATGTCTACTCCGCCGCAAACAAATACTGCGGTGGGCTGGTGGTCATCTTTGATTGACAGATCTGCCGGAATACGAATGCCGCTGCTGGATGCCACCGGTCCACCATCGACGCTGATTGTATGCCACTTGTACAGTGCGCTGTTACTGAGTTTATTGGCCATGCGCAGCGGCTCGACTGCCGACGAGTAGGCCAGTAATGTGAAATCCGGTACCAACAGAAACCCGTAGTTGCGCGTCGCTGCGCGAGAGTGTGGGTCTGACAAGTGGTTCACCCCCTTAAGGTATTACCTATAGTGTGCAACCCTTTTAACATTCATAATGCGACACTGGTGTCGCAAAGAGAAATATTAGGTGACAAATGGGTGTCGTTTCAAGAAAAATATACGATATACATACACGCCATGACATGTTTACAGACACCCGTGCCGCCAACAAACTGATGGACCGGTTCGACAATCACGAATACGTTTGGTTGTCTGATTATGGTCCTTTGAGCTTCAGGCCGGACTTTCCGTACCTGAAACGCCGTCCGACCAGCATTTGAAGTTCCGTCACCCCTTGCATATAGTATTCACCCCACAAAAGCAGAAGTTGGATAATGAAAGCACCGCCGGAAACCTCGCCTGACAAAGAACTGGTAAAAGCGTTCGAAGCAGCCGGTGTCGTGGAGTATTTGCAGTACCTGCAATCAAGCAAGAGGATCATGTGGACGAACTTCAAGGCAGGGATAGCCAAAGGCTTCGGGATCACCATCGGCATGACCGTGGTTCTGGGTATTTTTATCTGGATATTGACAAAACTCGTGAGTCTTCCTGTTGTGGGGGAGTATTTCGAGGAAGCTGAAAGATACGTCAACGAATACGCGGATAAGACCAACTACACGGACGAGTTTGCGGAAATGAACCAACTGCTGCGGGAAATCAAAGAAAATACGAAGAAGTAGCAATCTGATTCAGACACCAATTTTTCCATTTCAGGGACGGAAGCTTGATTGGCATCAATGCAAGTTCCTTAAGGGGCGTGTGCTGGGTATGGACCTGGTCGAGATCGCCCCGAAGTATGACGTGGGCAACATCACCATGATCCATGCTGAGCGCCTGATCTGTAATTTTATCGGGGCCGCGGTGCGGGCGGGATATTATGATTCTTAAACTATCATCAGGAGCGTATTGTTGTGAGATTCAGACTCATTGGTTTTTTCTTTTTGCTATTTTATTGAGCCCGGTGCAGGCCCAGGGGGATATCTCCATCGAAAACGCCTGGGCCCGCGCAACGCCGCCCGGCGCTGCCAATGCGGCAATCTATTTTAAACTCA
>CAXMTM010000261.1:0-2748 GCA_964196385.1 Arenicellales bacterium | reverse complement strand
ATGGCGCCTGTTGTGGTTCATCGGCTCGAGGTTTGACAAAGCACCCGCTGCACCAGCGTGCCGCAGGGATTGGCTACCCAACCGGGCTGGAAAATGATATGAAGAGCCCGTGAGCGATTCCAACCCACCCACGATATTGATCGTCGACGATGAACTGTTCAACCTGGATGTGCTGGAACAGGAATTGGACAATCTGGGTTACCGCATAAAAACCGCCGGCGACGGGGAGGCGGCGCTGTGCAGCGTACAAGCAGACAAACCGGATCTCATACTGCTGGACATTGTGATGCCCAAAATCGACGGCTTTGAGGTTTGCCGGCGGTTGAAGGCCGATGAGAGCACCCGCGACATTCCGGTTATCTTCATGACCGCGTTGTCGGACGTGCAGGACAAGGTCAAAGCGTTCGCGGCGGGGGGCGTGGACTATGTGACAAAACCGTTCCAGTCCGAAGAACTGATGTCCCGGGTCCGGGCCCATCTCGAACTGCAGCAGGCCAGGCGGCAAATGGTCGAACACAACGAGCGCCTGCAGCAGGAAATCGATGCCCATCACCGCGCCCGGCAAACCATCGATTACTTGCGGGAGGAGATCAAGAGCGATCACAATTTCGGGGAGATCGTCGGCGAATCACAGCCGCTCGAGGATGTATTCGATAAAGTAGTGCGCGTAGCCGCCACCGACGCCACGGTGTTGATCCAGGGCGAGACCGGCACCGGCAAGGAACTGTTGGCACGGGCCATCCACGACCGCAGTGACCGCCACGCTCAGCCCCTGGTGAAAGTAAACTGCGCGGCATTGCCTCATGATCTGATCGAAAGTGAATTGTTTGGTCACGAAAAGGGTGCTTTCACCGGCGCAACCCAGCAGCGCAAAGGCCGTTTTGAACTGGCCGACAAGGGCACTATCTTTCTGGACGAAGTCAGCGAACTGTCCCGGGCGGCGCAGGCAAAACTGTTGCGTGTCCTGCAGGAGCAGGAATTCGAACGGGTCGGGGGCACGGCAAGCCTCCAGGTCGACGTACGAGTGATCGCGGCAACGAATAAAGACCTGGCCGGGGAAGTCGGGTCGGGAGCCTTCAGGCAGGACCTGCTTTACCGGCTCAACGTTTTTCCCATCGACGTGCCGCCGTTGCGTGATCGGCGTTCAGATATTCCCCTGCTGGCGAAACATTTTCTGAATAAAGTCTCTGCGCACCAGGGCCGGGAGTTCACGGCAATTTCCCCAGAATTGCTCGAACAATTTCAACGCTACGCCTGGCCCGGTAACGTGCGGGAGCTCGAAAATGTGATCGAACGCGCGGCCATATTGTCACCGGGGCCGGTGCTGGAGCTGGAAGAGTCATTAAGCTCGAAAATACTTTCCCCCGAACAGGGGCGTACCCTGGAAGAGGTAGAGAGTGGTTACATACTGAAGGTGCTCGATGACGTCGATTGGGTCATCGAGGGCCACGCCGGGGCCGCCGCCATTTTGGGATTGAAACCCAGCACGCTGCGCAACCGCATGGCTAAACTGGGTATCAAGAAGAAGTGATGGGGTCTGACCCCAATCATGCGCTACTGCCAGGGCAGTGAAAAAGTCTTGACGTTGGTGTAGCTCTTCATGGCTTCGATGACGCCTTCCTTGTAGCCGAGACCGGAATCCTTGATGCCCCCGAAGGGCGACATTTCGATGCGGTAGCCCGGTACTTCCCAGATGTTTACCGTTCCGGTTTCCAGTTCGTTGATGAATCTGGTGATGTAATCCAGGCGATTGGTGCACACCCCGGACGACAGGCCGAACACGGTGGAGTTGGACACACGGATGGCATCGTCGATGTCTTTCACGCGGATGATGGGAATGGGTGGGCCGAAGGTTTCTTCCCGCACCAGTTCGCAGTCCGGGTGCACGAAGTCCAGCACCGTGGGCGAATACACCGCTCCCTGCCGATCATTGCCATAGAGCAGCTTTGCCCCATGTTCAACCGCGTCGTTGACCCGGGCTTCGAACAGCCTGGCCGCCTGTTCGTTGATGACGGTGCCGACATCGGTGTGCGGGTCCATGGGGTCGCCATATTTTAGTTTTTTCGCTTTTTCAGTGACCTGGGCGGCCAGTTCGTCCGCCACGGACTCCACGCACAGCACGCGCTTGGCCGCCGTACAGCGCTGGCCCGAGTTTTTGGTGGCGCCCGCCACGGCAAGTTCCGCGGCCTTGTCCAGGTCTGCGTCTTCCATGATGATCAGCGGCGCGTTGCCGCCCAGTTCCAGCACCGTGCGCCGGTATCCGGCGCGTTCAGCAATATACTTGCCCACCGCAACCCCACCGGTAAACGTAATCAGGTCGATGTGTTCGTTGGTGATCATTTCGTCGCCGATATCCGCCGGTAAACCGGTAACCATGGACAGCATTTCCGGTGGCAGTCCGGCCTCGTACAACAGATCGGCGAGGAGCAGGGCGGTGAGCGGAGTCAGTTCCGTCGGTTTGCACACGATGCAGTTGTTGGTGGCTACCGCCGGTGCGATCTTGTGTGCCACCATGTTGAGTGGGTGGTTGAACGGGGTGATGGCCGAGATAGCGGTGAGCGGTTCACGCTGTGTAAAGATTTTCCTCTGCTTGCCGTGGGGGGTCAGGTCGCAGGAAAAAATCTCACCGTCGTCATGGATGCAAGCCTGTCCGGCCAGCGTGAATACGTCAAACGATCGGCCGACTTCGTACAACGAATCTTTTTTGGACAACCCGCACTCGGCGGTGATCAGATCGGATATTTCGTC
>CAXMTM010000260.1:0-6184 GCA_964196385.1 Arenicellales bacterium | reverse complement strand
CAAATGGAACCCCACGATCTGCTCCTCTCCATCAACTGAGGTAAACACCGTTTTCAGTGTGCCGGACCTGACCGCATAAAAAGACTTGAACTTGTCGCCATTGCGGTAAAGATGTTGGTTTTTGTCGATCGGAGGTGGCTTATCGACCGCGGTTTCCAGGTCCAAGAGCTCCTCATTGGTCAACCCACGGGGCAGGCACAACTCGGACAAACTGCAATGGCTGCAGGACGACTTGATTTGGCTGAGCTTTATGACTGAATTCAACGAGGGGGGGCATCCGCTTGGTTGTGCTTAATCTACCAAGGAAACTCGCTGATGTCAGCAATTCTGTTCGGTTTTCTGTCTCAATCCTCCTCTACTTTGCAGTTGGCGCAGGTGCTTTCGGTGATGTGCCTCAACAGCGTCTCCTTGTCTATTTCGCCACCACAGCGGACGCACAACCCATAACCGCCGTCGTCGATGCGGGCGATGGTTCGCTCGACACGCCTCAGCATGTCCACCACGTGCTCCGCGCCCACCAGCCTCAGTGAAGACAGTGTGTCAAACCCTTGTCCCTCACCACCCTCTGGCGCCAGCTTTTCCCTGCTTACCTCTATCAGTTCAGAGGGAATCTGCACCCGCAAGCGATTACAGATTTGTATCAGGTTCTGCTTGGTCTGACTGACTTCTTCGTCGGTCAGGGCAGAGTATTTTTCATGGTCGTTCAATATACTGGACCCTGTAGCGCGAAACCGGCCGCAAACTACTGAAACTGCGACATCGAGGCGCTAATTCTGATTTCAGTTGGACCCTCATGCATTGATCTGGATCAAATGCGGGCTAGTATTAACCCCCAATTCTTACCGGGTGCCGGAAATTTGGAGCCGAAGTCAATCCTGCCTGGCCGCCGGGAACAATCTGAAGAAATTCCTCGTTGTCGCCTCGGCCAGTGTGTCCAGCGTCACCCCTCTCAGTTCCGCTACGTGTTCAGCCGTGTGCCTGACGTATGCCGGTTCGTTGATTTTGCCCCGGAAAGGCACAGGTGCCAGATAAGGGCAATCGGTCTCTACCAGGATCCGGTCAAGCGGTGATTTTCGGGCCACTTCTTTTAATGCCAGCGCGTTCTTGAACGTCACAATGCCGGAAAATGAAATATAGAATCCAATATCCAGAGCCTGCCTGGCAATTTCCCAGTCTTGTGCAAAACAATGCATGACCCCCCCTACCTGTGCCGCATCCTCCTCCCTCATGATCTCGATCGTATCCTCGGCGGCATCCCGGGTATGTATGATGAGCGGTTTGGCGGCCCTTTTCGCTGCGTCTATATGACGGCGGAATCTCTCGCGCTGCCACCCCAGGTCGCCGTCGCTCCTGAAATAGTCCAGGCCGGTTTCTCCAATGGCTACGATGTCGGGATCGGAGGCCAGATCAAAAATTTCGTTCGTGTCGGGTTCTCTGCCGGAAGTTTCATTGGGGTGAACACCGACCGAGGCAAAAATGTTCGAGTGTTCACGGGCCAGGCCCAGAACTTCAGGGAATTCCTCCATATTTACGGATACGCACAACATGTATCCCACCCCGCTGCGCGCGGCGTTATCGAGAATTTCATTAATACGCCCTGACAGCGGCTCAAAATTGATGTGGCAATGGGAGTCGACTAATACCATAACGGAAAGTTTTCAATTACTTTGTGTAAGACAACTCCAACTCCACTGTATTCGCTGCGCACGGACTTTTAAGTGGTTGCCAATAGCGAGGATGAAACCATCCCCTCCCCGTCCCTGATTACATAGTGTGTGTAGGCCGGCTCGATTTCAGCACGCCGCCGAGAATGGCTTCTATCTTGGTCCGTGCTACCTCGTTCTCGTCGCTGAATTGTATGCCCACCCCGGCGGCCCGGTTGCCCTGCGCGCCTGCGGGGGTAATCCATACTACTTTACCCGCCACCGGGACTTTGTCCTGCTCCTCCAGCAGGGTGAGCAGCATGAACACCTCTTCGCCCATTTTGTAGGATTTATTGGTTGGGATGAACAGGCCACCGCTGTTTAAAAAAGGCATGTAGGCGGCATACAGCGCGCTTTTGTCCTTGATGGTCAGGGACAAAACCGTCGGTCTGGATTCACCGTTGCCATTACTGATCTCGTCAGCCATTATTTTTACAAACGTTTCCCAATTCCAGTAAAAAGTCTTCCAATACGAGGTTCTTGTCCAGCGGAGAGTTGGTGTCCCGCAGGAACACCCCCACCCGCTCAATGAGCAGGAACACCTTGGTTAAGTGTATTCTTTTTGCCGCATGTTGCAACCAGTCCAGTTGATCCGGGTTAATCAACCAGGGTGGGCGCGGCACAAACCGCGTTTTGACAAGATCCATCATCAGACCGCGTAATATCCCAAGGGACTTTTCCACCTCGAGGTTTTTCCACCGGCCCGGGATCGAGACAACATCGATGCTCCCCTCCAAAACAGCCCTGATATCCCCGATCACGACCGCCCGCACCTCCAGAAACCCGGAGGATGCGTATTTTTCGGCCTGCAACGGTGCCCCGCCGGCCACGTTCAGGGCAAGGGCCGCATTGTCGTCTCCGATCCGCTCAGACAGCCAGGAAACGGCCTGCTGCCGGGCCGGAACGCGAAAGTTGATCTTTGAACACCGGCTGCGAATGGTAGCCGGCAGTTGGTCCGGGCGATCGCTGACCAGGATGAAAATCGTATTGGTTGGGGGTTCCTCGAGCGCTTTGAGCAGTGCATTGGCGGCGTTGATGTTCATCTTGTGCGCGGGTGAGACCAATACGACCTTGTTTGAGCCGTGCGCGTAAGTAAGAATTGAATTCACCAGTGTACGGACCTGATCCACAGAAATTACCGATTTGGCTTTTTTGTTTTTTTCCGTCACGTAATAACGCATGCCGTAACGTTGCAGCAGTGATCCGCCTTCGTCGAGTTGCTGTTCCGGGCTAAGGACATGAAAATCCGGGTGTGATCCGGTGGAAATACCATGGCTGCTACCCAGCAGATACTCAGCGTAGTGCACGGCGAAATCCGTTTTGCCCAGGCCCGCCATGCCGCAGAAAAGCCACGCATGGGTATTTCTATCCCTGTTGGCGGTCAGAGTGAGCCAAACATCCTCATTCCACGGCGCAATCATCCGCCATCTCCAATTTTTCCAAGAAAGCGCACGATAATCCGGCGAATCTGCAATCGCACGTCATCCAGGGCCAGTGATGCGTCCACCACCCTGACCCTTTCGGGGTCGCGCTGAGCCAGATCCAGGTAAGCTCTGCGTACGCTCTGCTTGAACACGGCTTGTTGAGATTCAAACCGATCCTGTTCAGGGTTTTCCCGCCGGCGAGTACGATGCTCGCCGGTCTCGGGATCGACATCGAGCAGCACAGTCAGGTCGGGCCTCAGATCCCTCTGCACCATCTGTTCGAGAGTCTCGACGTAATCCCGGGGCAGGCCTCTGCCCCCACTCTGGTAGGCGAAAGTAGCATCGGTAAACCGGTCACAAAGCACCCAGGTACCCCTGGACAAGGCCGGCAGGATGGATTCCTCCAGATGTTGGGCGCGTGCCGCAAATATCATCAACAGTTCCGACATGGCGTGGATGTGTAATTCGTGTCCATCCAGTATGAGACGACGCAGCTTTTCGCCCAATCTTGTGCCACCGGGTTCCCGGGTCGACAACACTTCGATACCATGTTCCCTCAGCAGTCGCTCGATGAAATCAATATTTGTGGTCTTGCCGGCTCCATCCTGGCCCTCCACTGTGATGAACCTGCCTGTCTCCGGTTTATTCATCGGAAGAAGATATTGGTTTGTTTTTCCCGCCCAACTGATACTTTATAACGGCACGATTGTGCTCTTCGAGGGTTTTGGAGAACTGATGAGAACCGTCGCCGCGGGATACAAAATATAAAACCTGAGTAGGCGCCGGGTTCATGGCGGCGCGGATTGCACCGGCGCCCGGATTGGCAATAGGTGTTGGCGGTAAACCGAACCGCGTGTAGGTGTTATAAGGTGTGTCCTGCTTGAGGTGTGCGCGCTTGAGGTTCCCCTTGAACTGATCACCCAGTCCGTAGATCACGGTTGGATCGGTCTGCAGGCGCATTTTTTTATTCAGACGATTGTAAAACACTGCGGATATGGTTTCTCTCTCGCCGGTTTTTCCGGTTTCTTTTTCGATGATCGAAGCCAGGATCAATGCCTCGTCCTTGTTTTTGAGTTTTATATCAGGGTCCCTGTTTTTCCATTCACGATCCAAAACGGAATTCATACTGTGCAGAGCTCGACGCAGAATGTCGATATCCAGGGTATTCGAATCGAAAACATAGGTATCCGGAAAGAAGCGCCCCTCGGGATGCAGGTTGGGGTGTCCCAACTCGGTCATGATTTCCTTGTCCGTCAACTGGTCGATATTATGTTTGAGTTTCTTGTTCCTGTTCAATTGATCCAGAATCTGTCTGAACGTCCAGCCTTCGATGAAAGTTATGGAATAGGTTACGACGTCTCCTTTAACCAATTTCTCGAGCAACCGGATCAGGGTCGTATTACGTTCAATCTCATACTCCCCCGCCTTCAGGGAACCCGTATATCCTTTCTGATAACTCCACAGGGTGAACGAGTAAGGTTCGGCAAGAACGCCGGCATCGACCAGGCCCCTTGCTACGGTGGAGGCACCCTGGCCTGGGCTGATGATGAATCTTGCGCTGCCCGTTACCGGTTGGTTACTGCTCCACTGAAAGTAACCCGCCACAAACACCACCCCCGCGACCAGGGCAGCGAATGTTATTGCAATGATTCGGGGCACTATACCGGGGCGCTGGCCTTCGTTTTCAATTAATTGAGTACCGCGACAATCTGAGATTTTTCGGATTCCCTGCCGGTCCGAGAATCTATGTCTAATTCATGCGTTTGAACGCCAGCGTTCCATTGGTACCGCCAAAGCCGAAAGAGTTGCTCAAAGCCACGTCGATGTCGGTTTCACGCGCGGTATTTGCCACGTAATCCAGATCGCATTCGGGATCCGGGTTGTGCAGATTTATCGTGGGCGGCAAAATTCCGCGATAAATAGACAGAACGGAATAGACTGCCTCTACTCCGCCCGCGGCCCCGAGCAGGTGTCCCACCATGGATTTTGTGGAACTGAGCGCAAGTTTGTATGCGTGGTCTTTAAAACTGAGTTTGACGGCCTTGGTTTCCGCGATATCTCCCTGGGGAGTCGAGGTGCCATGGGCGTTGATGTAGTCCACCTGTTGGGGATTTAACCCGGCATTCCTCAGGCAGTTGTCCATGCAACGGGCCGCCCCTTCCCCGTCGGGCAATGGACTGGTCATGTGGTAGGCATCGGCGCTCATACCGAACCCCGCCAGTTCCGCATAGATTCGGGCGCCGCGGGCCCGGGCATGCTCGAGTTCCTCGAGCGCCAGTACTCCGGCCCCCTCTCCCATGACAAAACCATCGCGATCCTGGTCCCAGGGTCTGCTTGCGGTTTCCGGGTCCTCGTTGCGTGAACTCAATGCCCTGGCATTGGAAAAACCCGCCATGGCAGTGGCTGTGATCGCCGCTTCCGCCCCTCCGGCAAGCATGACATCGGCATCCCCGTATTCTATGAGGCGTCCGGCATCACCGATGGCGTGGGTGCCGGTCGAACAGGCTGTGACCATTGATAGATTAGGGCCCTTGAGACCGTGCATAACGGAAAGATCGCCGGAGATCATATTAATAATCGACATCGGTACGTAGAACGCAGATATACGGCGCGGCCCTTTCTCGGCATATATAGCCGCCATCTTTTCGATGGTTTCAACACCACCGATGCCCGACCCGATATAGGCTCCGACACGGTGGGCGTTGTTGTCATCGATCTCCAGGCCGGAATCCTTAAATGCATCCATACCTGCCGCCATGCCGAGTTGAATGAAGCGGTCCATCTTGCGTGCGTCTTTGGCGGAAAAATATTCTTCAACCCTGAACTCATCCGCCTGGCCCGCAATGGTACAGGCAATGCCCGCTGGGTCGAAACGATCGATAGCACCGATGCCACTCTTGCCGTCGACAATGCGCCGCCAATTGTTTTCGAGACCTACCCCGAGGGGTGAAATGATGCCAATACCTGTAATGACTACTCGGCGACGACTCATATGGCGGGGTGTCTGAACAAGCTCTTCATTAGCGGTATCCCCTGGAAAAAGTTACCCACGGTGCG
>CAXMTM010000259.1:0-2829 GCA_964196385.1 Arenicellales bacterium | reverse complement strand
TCGATCTTCGGGCAGCGGTTCATTACGACCTTGAGCCCCCCATCCTCGGCGATCCGGGCGGCTTCTTCGTTATAGACCCCGATCTGGCCCCAGAGGACCTTGGCCCCGATGGCAACTGCTTCCCGGGCGATGCCTGGCAGTTCCTCAGCGCGGCGGAAGACCTCGACCATATCCACGGGCTGATCAATGGATGCCAGCGTCGGATAAATCTGGAGCCCGCGGATAGCGCCACCTTCCATACCGGGATTTACCGGGATCATGTTGTAGCCGGTTTCGTGTAAAACCCGAAGCACTCCATAAGAGAATTTGGTCCTGTCCGCACTGGCGCCAACCATGGCGATGGTTTTGACCGTTTTCAGGATGTTGGCCAAATAATCCTCGGGGTAGTCTTCCTTGTGGTTCATGTAGCCCATGGTTAACCTTCCTTTGGGGTCGCGATATCGGCCTTCAACTCATGCAGGGCGAGCGGGTCGAGGAACGGATTTCGATAGAGCTTGTCGTGGCTTTCAACACCAATCTCCAGCGTGCAATCTGTCATCGGCCGTGCCACGCAGAGGATGACATAGCCATTGTTCAGTTGTCGGTTGTTGAGCGCGACCTGCCCTGTTTGATTTACTTCGCCTTCGGTGAGTTTGGCCGCGCAAGTGATGCAGCCACCATACCTGCAGCCGTAAGGCAGATCCACGCCTTGCGCGCACAGGCTGTCGAGCAGTGGTATGCGATTGTCAACCAGATAGGTCGCGTTGCCTCGATTGGCGATCGTAATCCTGCGCGTTGTCATACCCAGATGTCGCTCGTGCAATCGCCGCCCGGATAGCGGGTTTCGTGGCACCGGCTGGGGCCATTCGGTTCCTTTCCGAAATCGACGACGAAGTCCGGGTCGAACTCCATACCGCCTTCTTCGGTATTGCAGTTGACCATCAGCATACAGCCGCCGTTGGTCCTGATCTCGGGATAGAACTGGTTGTCCCAGGTCGAAAACAGCGACGTTGTGACATAGAGACGCTTGCCATCAAGGCTGAGCTGAATCATTTGCGGTCCGCCGGTGATCTTGAGGTCGTTCACCTTTGGTGCGCGCCCCAAGAGCCCACCCATCCAGACTTGCCCTGTCAGTTTGGGGTGATGCGGATCAGAGATGTCGTATTGGCGGATATCCCCGTGCAGCCAGTTGCACAAATACAGAAAGCGGTCATCCATCGACAGCAGGATCACCGAGATTACGCCCGGAACCGGAATGGGCCATTCAGGGTGCGGCTGGTTTTCGACGTCGATGATTTTTTCCCATTGCCAGGTACCGGCGTCATCTTTCCACCAGTGAATAATATTGGCGCTTAACGCCGCACCGACGAATCCGTGGCTACTGTCCGGGTTATGGTGAAAGCGCACCTCCAGCGGGATCAGTCCGTCTTCTCCCAGATAAAACGTTTGTTTCGGTTCCTTCTTTTCAAAATCCCAGAGATGGATTTCTCGTCCGTATTTAAGGTGTCCGACCTCTTCCAAATCGAAACCCGGCATGAAAGTGTTGGGTGCTGCCCACTCGGAGCTCACCATCACGTTGTGACGTGGCTGATACCAGAAGTCATAGCCGAACTTGATGTCACCCATGGAGTTTTCCCAGCGGCCGACAATTTCGAAATTCTTGTTGATGTGCAAATAGCCGCCCGGCGCATTGCCCTGCGCATCGCCCAGCATCGAGATGATGATATCGCTGTGCAGGCAATGCACCGTGTGCGGTGCACTGAGGTTCGTTTTGGCTTTGATCTCGGACCCCTCGATCACCTTGTGCAGCCGCGGATTGCGCGGATCGGTGCCACAGTCGACGATATGCAGATTCGAAGAACGCACGCCGGGGACGACCAGGTATCGCCGCTCCATCGACGCGTCGCCGTGACAGGACGAACACGCATTCCAGCCCATGTGATGCAGTTCATCGCCGATACCAGGCATTTCAAGCCGGCTGATAACCTGACTGTAGGTTTCGCTTTCGGGGTCTGCATCAATTGTCACCAGATAATCCGGCTTCTGGATGCCGGTGCCAGTGTAGATTGCGATCGAATAGAGCAGTTTTTCGCGTGGTGCCCGCATCGCCTCAGCAGGCGAGGCGTAACCTGGTCCACAACAAGATGCGTCTCTCATTTTTCCCTCCCATATCGGCCTGATGCCGATTCGACTATATCGTTATTTGTGCAGCAACTTAATGTATTTCTGGAAAAAATATAACTCGAACGATCACCTTTGATTTGGTGAACATTCTAATGGCGGGGCGGGTGCGTTTTCCTTTAGCCTGCGCCCTGTGCCTGGTGAATTGCTAATTATCGCCTGAACACCGGCAGTTAACCAGTCTTGTTACCGAAGGGTACTGACAAATTAACTTGCAATCTTATGCGAGCTCACGGAAAGATTCTGTCTAAAGTGCTGTAGCATATTCCCAGAACGCAATGGCGCGATGTCTAAGCTGTTTCCATAGCGAAGAATTTCCCGTAGGGTCAAAATACTCATGCAGCTTGCCGATGGTAATATTTCAGCAGCCCACCTAAGGGTACTGTCAACTTGCTAACGTCCGGACGAATTTGGTCTGCTTTGGAGACAATTCATCCTGTTTTATGCGCACGTCACCTGCTGCCATTTAGAAAATGCCTCCGAACGAAACTCACGATAGTGAGTCGCACAGATTGCGTGGCGACCCAATCTGAACAGGTTTCCAATCTCTCCATGAACCGTGAGAAATCGTTGTGCCTGTCCCGCTGATTTGAACCGGCGCATCTGTCGTTCGCGTTGACGAGTGGGTTCGTGAGATACCTCAGCCCGGTTGTTTTCGTATTGTTTGGT
>CAXMTM010000258.1:0-2406 GCA_964196385.1 Arenicellales bacterium | reverse complement strand
GGCGTGCTTTGCGCATCATCATCGATACCGGTACGCAGACACGGGGCCTGTGTCTGCAAGACGCCATAGGGATGATGACTGATCGTCTCGGGTTTTCCGGAGCCCAGGGGCTGGGTGAAGCGACCTGGTACAGCAGAGCGCCCACTGTCCCCATGGGATACGCAACCGGATGGGCCATGATCAACACAGCCCGTGATCTGGCGCTCCAGGCGCCGTCAGGGCAAAAACTCAAGTCGTTTCATGACGGCCTGCTGGCCCAGGGGTCATGTGCTCTGTCGCTGGGTTTGAAGCGGGCCTTCGGAGAAGAATTCTCAAAAAGGGTTCAGGCAATAATCCGGGAAAAATGAGGGCTAGTCGCCGTCGTTTGCCCGGGGTACGACCCGCATTACTTCGTTCATGGTGGTGATCCCGCCCGCGATTTTGCGCGCACCGCTTATGCGCAGGGGCTGCATGCCCTGTTTGAGTCCCTGTTCGCGGATAGAGGCCACGTCAGTATCGGAGGTAACCAGTGCGCGCAGTTCCGGTGTGATCCTGAGCATTTCGTACAGCCCTATGCGCCCGAGGTAGCCGGTGTTTCGGCAATCGAGGCAGCCTTGTTGGGCATAGGTTTCGGTCGGTAATGGAACCTTCCAGGGCCGCGTCAGGTCCTTCCAGGCCGCCGCATCCACGCTCTGTTTCTTCTTGCAGTGCGGGCACAGGGTGCGGATCAGGCGCTGCGCAACCACACCGAGCAAAGTTGCGTTGATCAGATAGGCCGGTACGCCGACCTCCAGCAATCGGGTGATGGCTGCCGCCGAATCGTTGGTGTGCAGTGTCGATAGCACCAGGTGTCCGGTCAGCGCGGCCTGCACCGCCATGTCGGCGGTTTCGAGATCACGAATCTCTCCAACCATGATGACATCGGGGTCCTGGCGCAGCAGTGCCCGGATCCCTGCCGCGAAGGTCAGGTCTATAGATGACTGTACCTGTATCTGGTTGAACTTCGGCTCGATCATCTCGATGGGGTCTTCCACCGTGCACACATTGATATTGGGTGACGCAAGCTGGCGCAGGGTCGAATACAGTGTGGTCGTCTTGCCCGAGCCGGTGGGCCCGGTGACCAGTACTATTCCGTGGGGTTGGCTGACCAGGTCATGCCAGATTGACAGTTCCTGTTCCGACAATCCCAGTTGCTCGTGGTCGCGCCGCAGTACCTCCGGATCGAATATGCGCATAACCATTTTTTCACCCAGCGCCGTCGGCACCGTGGACAATCGCAATTCGATCTCCTGACCGTTAGGCGTCTTGGTCTTCAGCCTGCCGTCAAGGGGACGTCGTTTCTCGGAAATGTCCATGCGGCCGAGTGTTTTGATGCGACCGACGACGGCGTTCATGACGTTGACCGGGACCTCGTAGACCTGGTGCAAGACCCCGTCTATGCGAAAGCGGACAAAAGCCTGGTCTCGTCTGGGTTCCAGATGGATGTCGGAAGCACGTTGCTCGAACGCGTATTGCAGCAACCAGTCCACGATGTGTACGACGTGGTGACTTTCAGCGTCGAGGTTGCCCGCACGGCCGAGTTCGACCAGTTGCTCCAGGTTCTGTATGAGCTGGGCGCTGCCTGGTGTATCCCTGCGTGTCGCCTGCTTCAGAGATTTTGCGAGTCCGTAGAATTCGTCGGTGTACCGCGCAATATCCCTGGGGTTGGCCAGTACCATTACGATGTCCTTACGCAGCATTAGCGATAGTTCATCGCGCCATTCATTGCTGAACGGGTCCGAGGTGGCGATGACCGCCGTGTCCCGGGAGGCTCGCAGGGGTAAAATTTTCCGGGCGGAAGCGTAGGCGTATGAAATCACTTTGGTCAGAGCAGTGACGTCAAGCTTCAGTGGATCGATGCGCTCGTAGGCCATGTCAGCCTTCGCGGCCAGCCATTCGACCAGGTATTCGAGCTGGATCGTACGGCCAGGATAGCGGATGTCTGCCGGGCGCTGGTCTACGATGGCCACCAGCGGGTGAATCCTCGACATATCCTTGGCTCGCGACACCATCAATATCCGCTTTCCGTCGGATTTTGAAATACATCCGTCCAGTACCAGCTCTTCGAGCAGTCCCCGCATGTCGAGGGACTGCAGCTTCTTAGGCGATTCTGTTCGCACGGTGGACTCCTGCATGGGTAATAGCATAGCAGATTGACGCTGGCCCGGCCCTGAAAACCAACGCCAGCCTGCTGAGCACACGGATATTTTGAGTTACCCGGAGTTTTTATATGATATGGTGCTTTAAGGAGTTCTGCTGTGCGTGAGACATTGTGTTACAAGTTTGGTTTTGAGTCTGCCTCCCCCTGCGTCTGCATGCTGAGAATAATTGGATGGCCTGGATACTGCTAGTTGTTGCATTGGCCCTGGTGGCCGGATATCTGATCAT
>CAXMTM010000257.1:0-4542 GCA_964196385.1 Arenicellales bacterium | reverse complement strand
CCGCCGTGGGCTCTTCATCGACCATAACCGCGCCCCCAGGCGCGGTCAGGGACGCAAGCTCGGTAGACTCCACCCGGCCCTCCAACATGTCGATCAGCTGCGTTACCCGTTGCTGGAGATTCGTATTTTGCTGATCCCGTTGTTCCTGGTTTTCCTTCATGATCGCCATTTGCACGCGCATAGCGTTCATCTGTTCGCGCATTGCGTTGATTTGTTCCTCGGCCGCCGCCTTTATGGCCCCCATGTCAGCTCCGGCTCCGGACGATGCCGGGGACCCGGGTTGTTCGTCCTGCAAACCTTCTACCTGACCGCTCAAATCGCTGAAATCCTTTGGCGCCGGTTCCGCCCGCGCTACGCCGGGCTGCTTCAGCGCCTCGATCTGGGCACGCAATTCACGGATTTCCGTTTGTGCTTCCGCCAGTTCGACCGGGGCATCGGAAATTTCCGTCACTGGCGCCGTCTGTTGCCGCATCGCCGTAATTTTCCCGCGCAGGGCCTGGATTTCCTGATCGGCCGCCGCTTTCTTGAGGAAAGCGATCTGTTCGCGCAAGGTGTTGATTTCGTCCTCGGCCTCGGTTCTTAGCGCTTCGAGTTCGGCCTCGGCACTGGTCAGGGATTTCATTTCCCTTTGTTTGTTTTCGAGCTCCGCAACCTGCTCTCTCAGAGTGTTTATTTCCCTGTCTATGGCCGCTCTCATGGCTTCGATTTCAACGTCCGTGTCCGGCGGAGCGATTGAATCACCGTCCTCCTCCCCGGATGTCGGAGGCGCAATCTTGAACGTGTATTTTTTCGCGGACTCCGCTTCGGTCGTCTCTGCAGACGTCTCATCGGGCCGGTCCTGTTCCGCAGCGGCTTCTGTAATCACCTCTTCCGACGGGGCAGCTTCGGCCTGCGGACCGGAATCGTCCTCTGAACTCAACTCCATCTCTACCTGGGGTTCTGCCGCGATCTCCTGTTGCGGTGCTTCGGCGGCAATATCCGTCTTTACCTCGCCCGATTGCCACCGCTCAATCTGGACCTGATAAGCGCGGCTGGCCTCGGCCTTCGATATCGAACGGATTGATTCTGGGTCCTGCAGACGCAGGATCTCCCCGATTTTTAACCGGTTGATATTGTTGTCCAAAAACGCTTCAGGGTTGTTTCTCAAAAAAGCGATCATGACCTGGAACACGTTGACGTCGAGATCGCGTGTGTCCACCTGTGTGGCGATACCCCACAAGGTATCGCCACGGGCGACGGGGCCGTATTGCATCCCGCTGAATCCGGAAGCGGCGCTTTGCGCTTGCTGTACAGGTTCCGGGGTGACCTCTTCCTCGCCCACAGACTCCTCCGGGAGCGGCAGGGGAACAGGCTGTTCGAGTTCTTCCAGGACAATCGGTGAACTCACGGAACCTGGCTGCTGCCCGGCATAGAGGGGGGGATCCAACAGCGCGGTATATTCACTCAATATCATTCCGAAGTCCCACCGCGCACGAATAATGAAGTGCAAAAAAGGCTCTTTGATGGGTTGCGTGGAGCTGACCCTGACGACAACTCCGCCGGCATTAACCACTTCGAATTCAAGCTCCGTTAAAAACGGGTGACGAATGATGCCGGTACTGGCGAAATCGTCCTTTGAGCCGAGGGAAATTGTCAGTGTTTCCAGCTCTTCAGTGGTGATCGAAGCGATTTCGATTTCCGCAATCAGTGGCTCGTCCAGCGCTGACTGAACGCGCAATTCTCCCAGGCCGAGAGCGTAAACCGGCGGCACGCACAGCAATGCCACAAGAGCACAAACGGTCTTAAGATGCTTGGCGAGCCCCACACCCAATCTCGCCCGGATCGTCATTTCAAATTCACCCCGAAACACACCGTCTATTTAGTAAATAGACGTTTTATTTTAAATACTTACCGATCAATTTTAGCATATATTCACACATATATATTAACTGGTCGACGCGTACAAGTAACTTTTCACATTTTCCGGATCGATTTACCGCGGAATCTAATGCCATTGGACCGTTTTCAGTCCTTGCCCGACAATGTTGCGTTGGCGCAGCCTTTCAACGCCGACATGACGACATTTTTGAATGATCGTTCTTAGGACCCGCGCCAAAACAACTTCACATTTTGGCGCGGACCCTTATTGTACGACCTTGACCAACTGTCCCTTGCGGGGCTCCCCGTCGGGGTACATGCCGTTCAATAACCGAAGTTGCGATTCTGCGTTTTTGTCAAGGTCACTCTGCACGGCCAGTGCGGCGAACGTTTCACCGGGCCCGGCTCTGATCAATTTTATGTGCCTTGCCGTAGCGAGTGCGCGTTCCTGTTCATCAAGATGGCGAATACTCCGCACTGTGCCAAAAAACTCGTTGTCGGGAATCCGGCCGCTCGCTGCACCGTACAGTATAAACATGTTACCGTTTTGCGCTACGGCGGCAACCCGGATGGTTCCGGTGCCAAAAGGACTGTTGCCTTCGACCAGGCCGGTATACCCGTTTGTAGCCAGCGATTGTCCCCGCCTGAGCTTATCGAATTTTCGGTGCAGGAATGCCTCGGGTGATTCCCGCCCCTGTTGCTGGTCGAGCCTTACCATGAACATCGCTTTTTCACCGGGTTGTATGGCGAGCAGTTGATCGGGCTGGTTTTCCACACGCCAGCCCGATGGAAATTCGATCCTGAAATCCAGATCCTTGTGATAGAAGCGGTTGCCGTGCACGATCCCCTGATCTTCGCTGTTGCCAAAAGTAACATTATCCAGCACCTTCAGAAAAGCTTCGGGGTCGCTCCTTTTGGCCTCCGGGTTTCTGAACTTCTCCGCCGCCTCGATCACTTCCTGCAACCGCCGGTCGTTGTCGGGGTGGGTAGAAAAGACACCGTGATATATTTTCGGCTGACGCCTTTCTTCCCTGGCACGCTGAATCTCGAATTCTTCCTGGTCTTTTAATATACCCACCACTTCGAGCATCATCTGAGGATCGTACCCCGTGCGCGCCAGGTATTCCGCGCCGAGGCGATCCGCTTCCAGTTCATGGCTGCGTCCGTAGCCGCTTACCAGCGCTCCCCCGAGTTGATTCGACAATTGAGCGACCCCCTGACTGCCGGTGATTATAGTGGCCACCGCACCGAGCAGGCCCGCGGTCGTAGTCGCCGCGTGCTGCCGCACGCTGTGCCGGGCCGTGACGTGGCCGATCTCGTGCCCCAACACCCCCGCAAGCTCCTCTTCGCTGTTCATATAAGCAATGATACCGCGGGTGATGTAGACGAAGCCGCCGGGCAGGGCAAAGGCATTGACTTCCGGGCTGTCCAGCAAGATGAACTGAAAGTCCAGACCGCTGCGGTGGCTTTTTTCAGCCAGTTCCTGGCCGAGTTTATCCACCAGCGCCGCCAGTTCAGGGTCGTCGTAGACCTTGTACTGCTTCATGACTTCCTTGTGGTACTGCCTGCCGAGATCGATCTCCTGCCCCTCGCTCATCAGCACAAAGTCTTTGCCGCCCGTAACCGGGTTGGTCGCACACCCGGCCAGGGTGGCGACGGCCAGGAAAGCCCACATCCCGTTAACTAACAATTTTTTCAAGTCCGTCATCTCCTCAGGTATCCGCCAGCGCCGGGCGCAACTGCCTGCCCGACGCAAACAACACTGTCATCATCGTCATCAGGGCTGCCACACCCACCACCCAGAACAGCGACCGTGGTGTGTAATGGTCGAGCAGATAGCCGAACAGCGGCGGCCCCAGTATCCCTCCAATGTTATACCCGGTGGACACAAAACCGAACACTTTGCCCACTTCTCCGGGCGGTGTTATGGATCGGATCAGCATATCCCGCGAAGGGGCCACCATTCCGGAAAAAAGCCCGGCAGCGCCAAACACCATGCCGGTCGCAGGCAAAGGCATGGGGACTGCCGCCACTGCAAACATCAATACGGCCACCACTACGAAACACATCGCGGCGAACCCCCCGTGCCGCGAGGTGTGGTCCGCTGCCCAGCCCCCGACCAGCACGCCGATGGGCATGGCGAACAAGTAACACGACAATAACACCCCGGCACTGGCCAATGACACATTATGGAGCTCGGTGAGCGCACTGACCCCGAAGCCGGTGATACCGCGTCCGGTAAGGGCAATTCCGATAAAAAACAGCAATCCCATCAACAGGGGCAGTGAGACCAGCAAACGAAACCCGCCGTGATCAAAATGCTCTCGCCGGTCTTTTCGCGCTGGAGATACCTTGTCCAGCAGTGCGGAATTGAACGCCATGACAACGGCAGCGATGCCGCCACCTATGCCACACACCACCATGGCAATGTGCCAGTCCAGCCAGAGCATGAGCGTAAGCACCGTGGCCGGCGCCACTGCCTCACCCAGGTACCCCGAAAATGTATGGATCGAAAACGCGCGCCCCATACGGGACTTGTCCACTGCACTGGTCAGAATCGAATAGTTCGCGGGGTGATACACCGAGTTGGCTATGCCGGCAATAGCCAGCAACACGATAAACGCGCTGAAGGTGGTGAATAGTCCAATGCCGGCAATTACGGCGGATTCGAGCAGCAGCCCGGCA
>CAXMTM010000256.1:0-5113 GCA_964196385.1 Arenicellales bacterium | reverse complement strand
CGTAGCCCGCTTCCTGGAAGCCAAGCGCGATGCGGGCAGACAATCGGAGAGCTGGCTGGCGCGCCAGCGGTCCATCGTACACCGGACCCTGGACGTGCTGGAGCAGGAGGCTTCCGCCTGGGGTGAGACGTTGACCATCGGCCATATCGCCACCGGTGCCGCGCTTGGTTACGTTGGGTTCAGGTTTGCCGACGATACATGGCCGCAGGGCCGACCGGTGCTCAGCGCGTGGTATGACCGGTTCGCTGCGCGGGAATCCATGCAGCAAACTGTTCCGATACCTCCGTCGGAGTAGATAATTTGTGAATAATGAATATTGTTTTGAATATTCATTATTAACCTGTTAAGGTCCGCGTCATGCGCCACGAAAAACAAGATCAGGAATCGATGCGCGTACAGATACTGGATTCCGCGCGGGAACGATTTACGCAATACGGCTATGGCAAGACCACCATGGCGGAAATCGCCAAGGATTGCGGAATGTCGGCGGCAAACATCTATCGTTACTTCGATAACAAGCACGATATCGGTGCAGCCATGGCGTGCCAGTGTCTGAGTGAGAAAGCCCTGGCGCTGCAGCAGGTCGTGGAGGAGGGGCAACTCCCCGCAGCGGAGAAAATCAAGCTGTTTGTGCTAACCAATCTGCGTTACACCCATGAACAGTGGTCGTTGCATCCGCACCTGAGCGAACTCGTCGATGCAGTGACCCAATCCAGGCGGGATATCGTCGATCAGCACTTTGCCCAAACCCGCGGATTGCTGCGGCAGATCATCGACGAGGGAATCGCCAAAAAGGAGTTCGAGGTAGAAAACAGCACGGAGTCCGCCGAGGCGGTGCTGGCCGCCTTGTTTATCTTCGACTATCCCAACATGATGGGCTTGTACCCTCTGCAAGTCTTCGAAGACAAGGCCGCAAAGGTGGCCGGGTTGATCGTACACGGCCTCAAAAATTGTTGACCGGCGTCTGTGCCGCTATTTTTTTGCCGATTTGCTGAATAATGTTGAAAAAATTCACTGTTTAGTCCCGACTTTCATACCCAGGAGACGATGAGAGATGATTCCCGATGCAGTAGCCGACCGCTTTGGTCGCTGGATTACCAGCCATCCATGGCGGGTAATTGTTTTGAGCACCTTGCTGGTTCTGGCTGCCGCCGGCGGTGGGCGGTTTATACAGTTCACCACCGACTATCGCGTCTTTTTCAGTGACGACAACCCCCAGCTCACGGCCTTTGACCAGGTCGAAAATACCTACACCAAAAGTGACAACGTCCTGTTTGTATTGACGCCGGCCGACGGTGAAGTCTTTACCCGATCCAGCCTGGCGGCGGTGAAGGAGCTGACTGATCAGGCCTGGCAGATCCCGCATTCCATCCGCGTCGATTCCATCTCCAATTTCCAGCACAGTTATGCTCAGGGGGACAACCTGACGGTGCGCGATCTGGTGCCGGATGCGGATGCCCTGAGCGAAGGGGAAATACGGGATATCAAACGCATCGCGTTGAGCGAACCCCTGCTGGTCAATCAGGCCATCGCAGCGGATGCGAAAGTGGCCGGGGTCAACGTGACCATTCAGTTGCCGGGCATCAATCAGACAGAAGAGGTGCCTGAGGTGGTCGACTACGTCAGGCAACTGGCAGCGGAATTTACCAGCGCCCACCCGGATATCGATGTCAAACTTACCGGCATTGCCATGCTCAACAATGCGTTCTCGGAGGCTTCGAAGGCGGACATGGCAACGCTGGTCCCGATTAGTTTCCTGGTCATCATCGTCAGCATCGGCTTACTGCTGCGCGGCTGGACCGGCACGATATCATCGGTCTGGATCATCATCCTCAGCATCCTGACGGCGATGGGCCTGACCGGCTGGCTGGGCATCGAACTGACGCCGCCCAGTGCGTCGGCACCCATTGTAATCATGACCATGGCGGTGGCCGATGCGGTGCACGTACTGGTTACGTTCTTTCACAATGCACGCCACGGGCTGGCAAAGCAGGCCGCCCTGGTCGATAGCCTGCGAGTCAATTTGCAACCGATCTTCCTGACCAGTCTGACCACGGCCATCGGGTTCATGAGCATGAACTTCAGTGATGCGCCGCCGTTCCGGGACCTTGGAAATATCGTCGCCATGGGTGTCGGCGCCGCGTTCGTTTTATCGGTTACTTTGCTGCCGGCGCTGATGATGGTGCTGCCGGTGAAGGTCAAACCAGCGGCCGAGGGGCACACCAGCATGATGGAGCGATTCGCGGAGTTTGTGATCCGGTACCGCCAGCGTCTTCTGCTTGGCGTAGGTGCGCTGATTGTGTTGCTGGTCGCCTTCATTCCCCGTAACGAGTTGAACGACGTGTACGTGGAATACTTCGATCACAGCATTCCTTTTCGCGTCGCCACCGATTATGCCAACGATAATCTGTCCGGGTTGTACAGGGTGGATTATTCCCTGTCCAGAGGTGAATCCGGCGCCGTGAGCGATCCGGATTTTCTGCAAAAAGTTGATGAGTTTGCACAATGGTATCGTGCCCAGCCGGAGACAATTTCGGTCAATACCTATACGGATATCATGAAGCGACTCAATAAAAACATGCACGGTGACGATGCCGCATATTACAGACTGCCGGAAGAGCGTGATCTGGCCGCCCAGTATTTGCTGCTGTATGAGATGTCACTGCCCTATGGACTGGATCTCAACAATCAGATCAACGTCGACAAATCGGCAACCCGACTCAACATTTCGATCCGCACTATATCGGTCAACGAACTGCTGGCGCTGGAGCGGCGTGCGCAGGACTGGCTGGCGGAGAATGCCCCGGAGTTGAAGACCGAAGGTACCGGACCATCGATGATGTTTTCGCATATCGGCCGGCGCAACATAAAGAGCATGCTGGTGGGAACGACCGTTGCACTGGTATTGATTTCGTTGATACTGATCGTGGCCCTGCGCTCACTCAAGATGGGGTTGGTCTCTCTGGTACCGAATCTCGTACCCGCTGCCATGGCCTTTGGCGCTTGGGGTCTGCTGGTCGGGGAGGTCGGGTTGAGTTTGTCCATCGTCACCGGCATGACGCTGGGCATCGTAGTCGACGACACTGTGCATTTTCTGAGCAAGTATCTGCGTGCGCGCCGTGAACGCGGGTTGGCGCCGCCGGATGCGGTCCGTTATGCGTTCAAGACGGTGGGGACCGCATTGTGGGTCACCTCCATTGTGCTGATGGCGGGATTTATGATTCTGGCGCTGTCGGCGTTCAAACTGAATTCCGGGATGGGCCTTTTAACGTCGATTACAATCGGTCTGGCTCTGTTGGCGGATTTTTTGTTTCTGCCCCCACTATTAATGAAACTCGAGGAGAAAAGTAGTGAAAAAGCTGTTGCTATCGATAGTGTTGCTAAGCCTGTTTCCACTTGAGGTTTTTGCCGAATCGGCGCAGGACAAAGGGCTGGCCATTGCAGTCGAGGCTGACCAGCGGGACCAGGGTTGGGCGGACAGCAAGGCGGCGCTTAAAATGGTCCTGCGCAATCGTCAGGGCGAAACCAGTGAACGCCAGATCCGCTCGCGCACCCTGGAAGTGCAGGGCGACGGCGACAAATCAATGACGATTTTCGACCGCCCGGCGGACATCAAGAACACGGCGTTTCTGAGTTTTACCCATGCCGTCAAGCCGGACGATCAGTGGTTGTATCTGCCGGCATTGAAGCGGGTAAAGCGAATTGCTTCCGCCAACAAGTCGGGCCCGTTCATGGGCAGTGAATTTGCCTACGAGGACATCAGTTCCCAGGAAGTGGAAAAGTACAGTTATACCTGGCTGCGCGATGAGACGGTCGACGGGCAGGAGGCATTCGTGATCGAACGCATCCCGCAGTACAAGCACACCGGGTACACCAAACAGGAAGCATGGATCGACAAGGAGCACTACAGAGCCCTGAAAGTAGATTATTATGATCGCAAGGGCTCCTTGCTCAAGACGCTTGTGGCTTCGGACTACAAACTGTATCTGGATAAATACTGGCGGGCACATCGTATGGATATGGAAAACCATCTCAATGGCAAAAGCACCACCCTGACCTGGAGCGACTATGAGTTCAGGAACGGATACACGGATCGTGACTTCGACAGGAACAGTTTAAAGCGGGTGAAATGAGACCACGGTTATTCCGAACTTGTTTGCTGGTGTCAGTGCTTATGGTGCCTGTGCCGTCGCCGGCACGGGACTGGCGGATTTCCGGTTTTGTATCCGCCCAGTTTCAGGGTTTTCTCGAACAGCCCCTGGATCCCATACAGTCCGACACCAATGTATCCGTTGCCGCGAGGCCGGAGTTCTATACCGAATCTAACGATGGTCGGGATATGTTCACATTTATCCCCTTTGCACGGGTTGACCAGCGCGATGACGAACGGACCCATTTCGACATTCGTGAACTGAAATGGATGCACGCGGGCAACGACTGGGAAGTGACCGTCGGTGCCGACATTGTGTTCTGGGGAGTAACTGAATCGGCACACCTGGTCGATATTATCAACCAGACCGACGTGGTCGAAAATATCGACGGCGAGGACAAGTTGGGGCAGCCCATGATCAACTTGTCATTGATTCGCGATTGGGGTGTGTTGGACTTGTTTGTATTGACCGGATTCAGGGAGCGCACTTTCCCGGGGCCCGAAGGGCGGCCCCGCGTCCACCCGCCGGTCAACGCGAGCGCAGCGGTATATGAATCCGACGATGAGGAGAAGCATATAGATCTCGCCCTGAGGTGGTCACAGGCCATTGGCGACTGGGACCTGGGTGTGTCGCATTTCCACGGCACCAGCCGTGATCCGAGGTTTGGGCTGGACACCAACGAATCGGCGTCGCCGTTTTTGTTCCCTGTCTATGACCAAATCGACCAGACCGG
This sequence comes from Arenicellales bacterium, assembly GCA_964196385.1. Lineage (GTDB taxonomy): Bacteria > Pseudomonadota > Gammaproteobacteria > Arenicellales > JAANXG01 > JAHEKE01. The sequence goes on along the minus strand of CAXMTM010000256.1, from coordinate 229 downwards.
TGTGGACGCCCAGTTGACGTGGAATTCATGGTTATGGAAGCTGGAAGCTATCCGCCGTTCCGGACAGGGCGAGACATTTTTTGCCGGCGCCGGCGGTTTTGAGTACACGTTTTACGGAGTGTTGGACAGCGCGGTAGACGTCGGCCTGGTCGCCGAGTACCTGTACGACGAGCGTCCGGTCGCAACCCGCTCACCGTTCGAGGACGACGTGTTTTCCGGTTTCAGGTTT
>CAXMTM010000255.1:0-6118 GCA_964196385.1 Arenicellales bacterium | reverse complement strand
CGCCAACGGCGTGGTCGGTCCTCATTTATGTCAGCGCCTGGATGCGGAAGGGTTGCACATCACCACCCTGGGACGAACCAAAACGGCGCACAGGAGTATAATCGCGGACCTGGCCCAGCCGTCGGAACTGGCCGTGGATGGCAGCTTCGATGTCCTCGTTCACATGGCCCCGATGTGGCTGCTGCCCGATAACCTGGAGACCATCGCTGCCTCAGGCGTACATCGATTGATCGCGTTCAGTTCCACCAGCGCTGAAACAAAGAAGCGCAGCGGGCAGGTATCTGAACAGGAGTTGGCACAGCGCTTGAGCAGCGCGGAACAGCGCATCACTGACAGCGCCGGGAAGTTGGGCATGCGCATCACCATTTTGCGGCCGACCATGATTTACGGATTCGGTCGAGACGGTAACATCATGGTCATAGCCACGCTGATCAGGCGCTTTGGATTTTTCCCAATTGCCGGATCGGGACAGGGCCTGCGCCAGCCCGTCCATGCCCTGGATCTCGTCGAGTCGGTGGTGCGCTGCATGTATGCCGGGTCGACAGCCGGGAAAACCTATAATCTGGGGGGGGGCGAGCAATTGACCTACAAACAGATGGTGCAGCGGATTTTCCACGCGCTTGGGCGCACTCCGCGCACACTGCACCTGCCTGTACCGCTGTATTCCGCCTTAATCAATATCGGGTTGAAGCTCAATATGATCACAGGAATGTCCCCTGCAGCAGCGGCGCGCATGGGGGAGGATCTGAGTTTCGATACAACGCCCGCGCAAAGCGATTTCGGTTATCGTCCCTCCGCGTTTCTGGAAAATTCCGTGCGGGACCTTCCCTGATGAACCCGGTACCGCCCGTTTTACTGGCTGCCGGGGGGATTGTCCTCGGTTTCGTCACCGCTATGGTGCTGACCTCACTGGTTCGCATCTACGCGCTGCGCGCAAGGATGGTGGATTCACCAAACCACAGAACCTCACATCAGGGGGAGGTCCCACGGGGCGGCGGGTTGTCCATCATTGTTGTCATGTTGTTGTCGTTGCTGGTCATCGCGTACGTATATCCGCACAGGTCTATACTGGTCATAATAGCGGTGACCCTGGCGCTGGGTACGCTGGGCTGGGTCGATGATAAGGATGGCCTTGGCCCATTTGTGAAAATTGCAGCACAATTCCTGGTGGCGATTTTCGCGGTGGTATCCATCGGTAAACTGGACGGGATTTACATCGCCGGGTATTACCTGGGTTGGGGTTATCTGGCGCTGCCATTGTCGGTGCTGTGGATGGTATGGATGACCAATGCATACAATTTCATGGACGGTATCGATGGTATTGCCGCCAGTCACACAGGGGTCGTTGCGTGTGTCATGGGGGTTTGGTTTGCCGCCGACCAAAATGGCGCGATGGCCCTGTTTTGTTATGTCATAATGGCCGCGGCCCTGGGTTTTCTGGTATGGAATTGGGCACCGGCCCGGATTTTCATGGGCGACGTGGGCAGCATAACACTGGGCGGGGTATTTGCGGTGTTGGCCATCGTGGGCAACCGTGATGACGGTGTTCCCTTGACGGCATATATAGTCCTGTTCGGAGTATTTTTGTTCGATACCATAGTGACTCTGGTAAGACGATTATTAGCGGGGAAGATAGTGTGGAAACCACACCGTGAACATTTTTACCAAAGGGCGACCAGGTTGGGACTGAGCCATGCCCAGGTCACCGTTGCCGTCATCATTACTACGATAGTGCTGGCCGGACTGGCTTCGCTGGAAAAATTTCATGTAGAGCCGATCGGTTTGTGGCCCATGCTGGCATTACTCATCCTGGTTACGCTGGCGTCAGCTGTCCACATTAAGGAAAGACACCTGGATTAGATTGCAGGCTAGACCCATGGAATTTATTTGCAACGTGCTGATTTCCCATTTCAAAGCGATTCGATACCGGTGGCTGGTATTCATCCATGATCTTCTTGTAATCCCGCTGGCCTGGTTGACGGCCTACTGGCTGAGATACAATCTGGGCCACATACCCGACGAGTTTCTGACGCAGGCTGCCTGGTTCCTCATCGTCATTGTACCGGTCCAAGGTGCCACACTGCTGGCATTCGGGGTGCACAGGGGTGTGTGGCGCTTTACCTCACTGCCCGATCTCATCCGGGTTCTCAAAGCCATAGTGGTGGGCATCGTCATCGCCGCGGTCACCTTGTTCCTGTACAACCGGCTGCAGTTGATCCCAAGATCGATTTTCTTCCTGTACGGACTCCTGCTTGCGACTATCCTGTGTGGCTCCCGCATCGCATACCGGTTGTTGAAAGACCATCATTTCAGCACCAGCATAGAGAAAAAAGCCCTCATCGTTGGCGCCGGTGGGGCTGGCGAACAGGTCGTGCGGGACTTGAAGCGCAATGTCCCCAGAATGTTCGACCCGGTCGTGTTTGTTGACGATGCTCCCTCCAAGCGGGGTAAAGATATCCACGGCATCAGGGTCGCCGGAAGCTGCGCGGACATCTCGCAACTGTGTGAACAATGGAGCATAGATCTCATTTTGATTGCGGTGCCCAGTGCCAGCGACGGCGAGATGCGCAGGATCGTCGAGTTCTGCGAAGCCTCGAATGTAGAATTCAGGACCTTGCCGACAGTTCATGACGTGGTGGCGGGTAAAGTGGGCGCGCGGGATTTGCGGGAGGTGCGCATCGATGACCTGCTTGGCAGGGAGCAGGTCACTCTGGACTGGACCCGCATTGGAGAAAGCTTGCGGCAGAAAGTGGTTCTGATCAGCGGGGCGGGGGGGTCTATAGGCAGTGAGTTGTGCCGCCAGGTCGCCGCTGTGGAACCCCGGCGGCTGGTGTTGTTTGAACAAAGTGAATACAACTTGTACGCGATCGAGCAGGAGTTGCGTCAGCGTTTCCCGGAGCTGGATCTTGTTATAGTGCTGGGCGATATATGCGACCGGGTCACCGTCGAAATGGCGTTCGCCAGCTACCGGCCCAATATCGTGTTCCATGCGGCGGCCTACAAGCACGTACCATTGCTCGAGAGCCAGGCCCGCGAGGTGGTCAAGAACAACGTGATCGGGTCACGGACTCTCGCCGACCAGGCGGATAAGTTTCACTGCGAAACCTTCGTGCTAATTTCAACCGACAAGGCCGTCAATCCGACCAGCTTCATGGGCGCCTGCAAGCGGGTGGGTGAGATTTATTGCCAGGCACTCGACTCTCAAACCGAAACACGGTTCGTGACGGTGCGTTTTGGCAATGTGCTCGGCTCCGCGGGAAGCGTTGTGCCCCTGTTCAACAAGCAGATCAAGGAAGGGGGCCCTGTCACCGTTACCCACCCGGACATTCTGCGTTATTTCATGACCATCACCGAGGCCACGCAATTGATCCTGCAGGCAAGTTCCGTGGGCCGGGGTGGGGAGATCTTTGTGCTGGATATGGGCGCGCCGATCAATATCGATTATCTGGCGACACAGATGATCAAGCTTTCGGGGAAGGTCCCGGGGGAGGACGTTAAAATCATTTATACCGGCCTGCGACCGGGAGAGAAACTGAACGAGGAACTGTTCCACAGCGATGAGCGCCTGAGTGAAACCCCGCACAATAAACTGATGTTGGCCCACAGCCGGGAAGTCGAGTGGAAGGTGGTGGAACCAATAATGCGGCGCCTCGAGGAAGCGGTAGAAAAATATGACGAGGCAGACCTGCGCAGCAGAATCGGGCATCTGGTGCCGGAGTACACGAGTGATTCCACTGCGGGAATACAGAATGCGCGGTGCACGGATGCAACGACGGAAACACCACAATTGAAGAAGACGGGACAAGTGGTTTGATAATTCCGGTTGTCCTGTGTGGCGGTTCCGGTACCCGCTTGTGGCCGCTATCGAGAACACTGTACCCGAAACAATTTCACCGCTTGCACGGTAAATATACCCTGCTGCAGGAAACCGCGATACGGGCAGGTCGGGCGAGCGGGCTCGATGCCCTCGTGGTGGTGACCAACGATGATCAGAAGTTTCTGGTAGCAGAGCAGTTGCAGGGGTTTCGCGGAGTTGATGTGTTGATCGAACCGGCGGCGAAAAATACCGCACCGGCCATCGCCCTGGCGGCGCTGTTCGCGCAACAAAAATACAGCGACCCTGTGTTGCTGGTGATGCCGTCGGACCACCTGATCAACGATGCGGAAGCGTTCTGCAGAGTTGTTGCCATCGCCGATCGGTGGGCGCAGCAGGGGAAAATGGTGACCTTCGGCATAGCGCCCGCAAGCGCGGAAACGGGCTACGGTTACATCGAGCAAGGGCAGGCGGTGGACGCCGCCAAAGATGCCTTTGTAGTGAAACGTTTCGTGGAGAAGCCAGATGCGAATACGGCGCGCGCACTCGTTGACTCGGGCACACATGTGTGGAACAGCGGTATATTCCTGTTCGGCGCCTCGGCTTATCTCGATGAGCTGCGGGCACTGTCGCCAGAGGTATACGAGAGTTGCGCCGCTGCCATGACAAGTGCAACGACCCACGGCAATGTCGTTGCCGCAGCGGAATCCGATTTCGCTTCGTGCCCGAATATTTCAATTGACTATGCGGTGATGGAACAGACGGACAAGGCCGTGGTGGTGCCATTCGAGGGTGCCTGGAGCGATATAGGCTCCTGGGGCGGTCTGGCGGACGCCTTGGGTGGTGACGGTGGCGACAGTGGAGATGCGGGTAATATTACGGTAGGTGAAGTGTATACGAAGGATGTCAGCAATTCCTACATTCACGCTACTGACCGGTTGGTGGCTGTGGTGGGGATAAAGGATTCGATCATCGTGGAAACCGATGATGCGGTACTGGTTGCCAACAGGCAATCCGATCAGGAGATTAAGGAACTGGTTGAACAATTGCGGCGCGACGGTCGGCGCGAAGCAGAACACCACACCCGCGTATATCGACCGTGGGGTTCTTACAAGACCCTGGAACTCAGGGAGGGGTTTCAGGTCAAGCGCCTCATTATCAAACCTGGTGCAAGTATATCCCTGCAACTGCACCACAGAAGATCCGAACACTGGGTGGTAGTGAAGGGAGAGGCCGCGGTCACCAAGGGAGAAGAAAAATTCACGCTGAGGTCCAATCAATCGACCTACATCCCCGTGGAGACCATCCACAAACTGGAGAATCACGGTGATTGCGATCTTGAGATCATCGAGGTACAGACCGGAGACTATCTTGGTGAAGACGACATCGAGAGATTAGAGGACAAGTATGGGCGCACCTGAGGCCGGCACCGCTGCGAACAAAATCGGAATCATCGGGGGTTCCGGCTTCAGTTTCTTCGACTCATTCGAAGCAACCCGGCAGGAGAAGGTGGAGACTCCTTATGGATCCCCGTCCTCCGCACTGACCGAAGGAAAAGTCGGCGGGGAGAACGTGGTGGTCATATTCAGGCATGGTGAGGGCCACAGCATCCTGCCGCACGCCGTCAATTACCGGGCCAACCTGTGGGCGCTCAGGCAAGCCGGTGCCGAGGCGGTTATCGCATTGGCAACAGTGGGCGGTATAGGCAGACAGTGCCACCCCGGAACCATTGTCATCCCGGACCAGATCCTGGACTACACACATTCCCGAGAACACACGTTTTCACCGCTCGACGGAGAGTTGTTTCACATCGATTTTACCGAACCCTATTGCAGTCAACTGCGGCAGATCATGGTCGAATGTGCGGAACGACTGGATACGGCAGTGATCCCATCCGGTACCTATGCCGCCACCCAGGGCCCACGATTCGAAAGCGCGGCGGAGATCAGGAAGTTTGAAAAAGACGGCGCCCACATCGTCGGCATGACCGGCATGCCCGAGGCGGCCCTGGCCAGGGAAATCCGCATTTGTTATGCATCGATCGCATTGGTGGTGAATTACGCGGCAGGCCGAAGCGGCAACCGGATCAGTGTTGAGGAAATCAGGGAAGCATACGACCAGGCGACGCGGAAGGTGCACACTCTGCTGGCCGGGGTCATTGCGGACATGACGGGATTCAAATGCAGCGTGCCGCCGGTCATTACACCCTGATTGGGGTCAAGTCACCCTGACCCCAGTCAGTCACTATATTCGTCATTCCGGCGCAGGCCGGAATCCAAAATATATGGCCACTACCGGTGCCTC
>CAXMTM010000254.1:0-8907 GCA_964196385.1 Arenicellales bacterium | reverse complement strand
CCCAGGATCAAATCCGTTCGACCGTAACAAGGGAACTAGCCCCCATTTCTCACCGGGGGGCGAGATGATCGCGCAGACATTTGGATTCACAAGGCACTACTTCAGTCGTAATGTGTATTTCCGACTGAAGGAAATACCTTGTGGATTCAAAGTTCAAGTGAGGGCTCGTCAATCCGGTGAGAAATGGGGGCCAGCGCCCGTCCATAATATGACCTGTCCCTAAAATGAAAAGGGCCCCGTCAGGGCCCTTCAGAGCAGTTGCCGGGCCCCGTCACGCTGTGCTTAACTGATCTTTCATTTTTTCCATCGCGCGTTTTTCTATCTGGCGTATCCGCTCGGCTGAAACATCGTACTCCGCCGCCAGTTCGTGCAAAGTAGGCTTGTTTTCTTCCAGCCAGCGTCGCCGCACTATATCCTGGCTGCGCTCATCCAGTTTTGTCATTGCCTGCTGCAATTTCAAGTTCCGGGATTCCTCTTCATGTGCCATCGACACCAGGCGCTCCGGATTGTACCGAAGGTCGGGTAGATAACTGGCCGGTGCCACGCACTCATCATCGCTGTCATCGCCATCGAATGACACATCCAGCCCTGCCATGCGCGATTCCATTTGCCGCACGGTTGCAGTGGGCACGTCGAGATTGTCCGCAATCTGGTCTATTTCGTCCTCGCGGAGCCAGCCGAGGCGAGTTTTGGATTTTCGCAAATTGAAAAACAATTTCCTCTGTGCCTTGGTCGTCGCCATTTTTACGATACGCCAATTGCGCAGCACGTAGTCGTAAATTTCAGCCTTTATCCAATGTACCGCAAAGGATACAAGGCGAACTCCCCGCTCCGGGTCAAAGTTCTTCACTGCTTTCATCAGCCCAATATTGCCCTCCTGGATCAAATCGCCCAGAGGCAAACCATAGCCTGAAAAACCACGGGCGACACGAACCACGTGGCGTAACTGCGACATTATTAATTCCCGCGCGGCATCCAGGTCATTGTCCTGACCGTAGCGCACAGCGAGTTCGCGCTCCTGGTCAGCCGACAAAACTGGTGCAGCATTGACCGCCTGAATGTAGGACGTAAGCCCCTGACCACTCGGTATGTCAATTGGGATTGGTAGTGTTCGGATCATCTATGTCTCCTGATTTCATCTGCTGTATTTTAGCACTCATAAGCTTAGAGTGCTAACAAATGAAAAAGTTTCCAGTATTTCAACAACTTTGGAGCGATTTTTGCTAGGGAAATCGCTTATTTCGGTTGGATCTGGCGCAAATAGCGTCCCACGGCGGCGCGAGCCGCCAGCCAACCCAACCCGCAACCGGTCACTACCAGTAAAGACAAAGTGCGCCCGGTGATTCCCGAAGTTGCAAAGTCGCCGTGATAGAGGGAGACCAGTTCCACCACTGGGCCGTCCAGGAGTTGAAGGCACACGGATACGATAGCCATGGCACACAAGGCCCCCAGCAAGCCCTGGATCACACCGCCGTAAAGAAACGGACGCCGAATGAAACGGTCGGTGGCACCAATGAGCTTCATTATTTCGATTTCATCCCGGCGGTTCAGGATTGCCAGTCTGATGGTATTGCTGATGATAATGACCACCGCTAATCCCAGCAGCGCGGCCAGCACGAACACAGCCCTTTGCACCAGTTTCAGGATAACATGCAGTCTTTGCACCCAGGCCATATCCCATTGCGCGAGGTCGACTTCCGGCCGGGTCTGCAACTCGGCCACCAGCGCCTCGATGATCGATGGGTGACTGTGACCGTCGTTGAAATGGATGACGATGGAGGCTGGTAAAGGATTTTCCTCGAGCAGGTCAAGGGCGCGCCCAAACCCGGATTGAGTTTTAAATTCCGCCAGGGCCTGATCTGCGGTGATCAGCTGACTGCTTTGTATTTCCGGTTTTTGCAGTAAGTCTCGTTGCAGGGATTGTGCGTCTTTCGTTGGAATATTTTGCTTCAGGAAGACGGAGGCTTGCGCCCGGCCCTGCCAACTTCGGCTCATGACCTCAACGTTGTCGACCAGGAGATAGAGCATGGTAGGCAGAGCCAGGGTGATCCCGATGGCACATACTGTCATCAGCGTAGAACCGGGGGCACGCGCCAATTGGCCCAGACTCGCAAGCAGTACCTGAGCGTGCCGCAGAAAGTATTCGATCAATCTTCTTCCCCGGTACCACCCCGAACCAACCGGCCACGCTCCAGTTCCAGCACTCGCTTGTTGAGTCGATCGATATGCCGATACTCATGGGTTGCAATGAGTACGGTAACGCCGAATTGGTTGAACTGATGAAAAATATCCATGATTTCATCCGATAACTCGGGATCGAGGTTACCGGTGGGTTCATCCGCCAGTAATAGTGGTGGGCGGTTGACCACAGCACGGGCGATGCCCACACGTTGCTGTTCCCCCCCCGACAACATGAGGGGATAGAGGCGTTCTTTGTTCAGCAGGTTCACTTTATCCAGCGCAGCGCGGACGCGGCGGCCGCTTTCCCGGTGCCCGACCCCGGCTACCACCAGGGGTAAGGCCACGTTGTCGAATACGGTGCGATCATTCAGTAGTTTGTGGTCCTGGAAAACAACGCCAACTTCCCGGCGCAAATTGGGGATTTGGCGCTTTGCCATGCGATTTATGTTACGTTCGTTTACCAGCAGTTGGCCACGGGAAATACTTTCCACACGTGTGATTAGCTTGAGCAGGGTGCTTTTTCCGGCGCCCGAGCGGCCGATCAAAAATGCCATTTCCTGTTTATCCAGGGAAAAACTGACATTTGTCAGCGCATCAAAGCCTCCCTCATATCTTTTCGATACCTGTGCAAACCGGATCATGCTAATAGGCGGGGTTCGTAGCAGGCCTGGGAAAATGCAGGCTAGGAGCCTGTCCGAGAATAGAAGTCGTCGCGAGGGGAGGTCATTTTGAGTCCATTTTTTCGATCATTTGAGGAGAATAGTTATTCATATTTGACGAAAATGAGCGGGAAAACGGGCCAAAAGGGCTTTTCCGCAGTAGGCTATCTATTCTCGGACAGGCTCCTAGTGTTCCTGCACCAACGCATCGACGAAAGATTTCGCTTCGAACGGGTTTAAATCGTCGGCACCTTCGCCAATGCCAATGTAACGAATCGGCAGTTGGAACTCGTGTGAGATGGCCAGGATCACACCACCTCTCGCAGTACCGTCCAGTTTGGTTAGGCACAGGCTATCCACGGACACTGCAGCGTCGAAATGGCGCAGTTGTGACAGGGCATTCTGTCCGGTGGTGGCGTCCAGTACCTGCATGATCTCATGGGGGGCTCCCGGGTCCACTTTTCCCAGCACGCGTTTGATTTTTTTTAATTGCTCCATGAGATCATTGTGTGTGTGCTGACGGCCGGCGGTATCGATCAGTAAAATGTCTACATTTTTCGACAAGGCCGAGGTCAGCGCATCGTGGGCAACAGCCGCTGAATCGGCCCCCTGGTGCTGGGCAACAACCGAAATGCCGAGTCTTTGGCCCCAGGTTTCAAGTTGTTCTACCGCAGCGGCACGAAAGGTATCGGCAGCAGCCAGCAATACGGATTTGCCCTCTAGCTGGAAGCGCCGGGCCATTTTCGCCACCGAAGTCGTCTTGCCAACCCCGTTCACTCCCACCACCAATATAACGTAAGGCTTGTGGGTGGTCTCGGGCACAGCGCCACAGCGATCCAGGATTGCAAGCATTTCCGACTGTATCAACTTATTGAGGGAGTCCAGGTCGGATAATTTTTGTAATTTCGCTGATTCTCTCAAGCGCTCGACTATGCGACGGCTTACGGGTACTCCGACATCCGAGCTGATCAGGATGTCCTCGAGATCATCGAAGTGAGAGTCATCAAACCGTACTTCACCGAACAGCTGCGCCAGGCCCCGGCTCAGCGACTGTCTTGATTTTATTAATCGATTACGTAATTCACTGGCAATCATGTCTCAACTTGTCTACTCTGCGTACCGTTACGTCTGTTTCTGGCTTCCTTCCTATCCTATCATGTTCTATTGAACTAACTTTTCCGGGATTGGTTTTGGACTGGTACCGGTACTCCTTCAAAGTAACATAGACAGGTTCGGCGACTGGCCAGACTCTTCAATTGATTCGTGTAGACTGAGCAGGGACACCCGACCAGACTATTCAACGAGATCTGCCCAGGATGACTGGCTTATGAACAAAACAAGAAATACCCATGGCGTAACAAAAGCGATATTTTTTCTCGGCATGGCCGGTGTGCTCGCCGCCTGTGCTACCGAAAGAACACAACCGGAGGGAACTCAGATAATCCACGAGAAAATTCTCGATAACGGGCTCAAAGTGCTGGTCAGGCCCGACACGCGGGCGCCCATCGTAGTATCTCAGATCTGGTACAAAGTAGGCGGCAGTTACGAACCGGAAGGCAAGACCGGAATCTCCCATGTGTTGGAACATATGATGTTCAAGGGGACCAGTACGCTGGGACCCAACGAGTTTTCCAGGATCATTGCGGAACTCGGCGGGCGGGAAAATGCCTTCACCGGCCGGGATTACACCGCGTATTTCCAAACCCTCGAAAAATCCAACCTTGACACTGCTTTCAAACTCGAAGCCGAGCGTATGCAAGGTCTTACCCTGGACCCCGATGAGTTCGTCAAGGAGGTCGAGGTCGTCAAGGAGGAGAGAAGGTCGCGTACGGATGATCGACCGGAATCGTTGACCTATGAGCGGTTCATGGCGGCGGCCTACACCAGTTCCGGCTACCGTAATCCTATCGTAGGCTGGTCGGAGGATCTGGACAACTTGCAGGTAGAGGATTTGCGTGCCTGGTACGATTCTTTTTACGCACCGAACAACGCCATCCTGGTGGTTGTCGGCGATGTTGAACCCGCGCGAGTGTTTGATCTGGCGCAGGAATATTTTGGCCCGGTACCGCGCCGGCAAGTGTCCCATTTCACGGATCGGGCAGAATCGCTGCAGTCCACACCCCGCCGTATTGAAGTCAAAGTGCCGGCAAAAGTTCCCTATTTTCTCCTTGGCTACCACGTTCCGGTGATTGCAACGGTCGGCGAGGGGGAGGAGTGGGTACCGTACGCCCTCGAGGTGGCGGCCTACCTGCTGGACAGCGGCAAGAGTTCTCGCTTGAATTCCGAACTGGTGCGCAAGCAGCGAATTGCCTCATCGGTTGGCGCCGGCTACGACCCGGTGGCACGTAAGTCCACGCTGTTTCTGTTCGACGGAAATCCTGCCCAGGGCACGCCGGTCGAGATACTGGAATCGGCAGTCAGGGAGCAAATCCGGGTTATGCAGGACGAACTGGTAGCCCCCGAAGAACTGGCCCGGGTAAAGGCACAAATCATCGCCAGCAAAGTATACGAACAGGATTCCAGTTTTTATCAGGGTATGCGCCTGGGCATCCTCGAGACCAATGGTTTGCCGTGGCAACTGGGGGACCAGATACACCAGCGCCTGCGCTCGGTTACTGCGCAGCAGGTTCGCGAAGTCGTTAGACGCTACCTGACCGATGACAACGCCACGGTGGCAGTACTGGTGCCGGAAGCTGAGCAGGGATAACGACAGCATGATTAATAACTGGTATTTATTGGCCTTGGCCGCCGTTGGTCTGGATGCTTTGGCGTCTCCACAGATACACCACTGGACGATGGACAACGGCGTCAGGGCCTATTTCGTTGAGACTCATCAAATCCCCATGGTGCAATTTAAGGTAAGTTTCGATGCCGGCAGTGCGCGCGACCCGGGTTCGTTGAAAGGGGTTGCCAATTTCGTAAACGAGATGATCGAGGAAGGCGCGGCGGAGATGAATGGCGCCCTGGTCGCAGAGCGCCTGGAATCTATCGGTGCCGAATTCTCCGCCGAAAGTGGCCGCGACATGTCTGTTTTCGAACTGCGCAGCCTCAGCGACGAGCCACTGCTGGGACGGGCTGTCGATACGTTCAGCAAACTCATGCAACAGCCGACGTTCCCCGAAGACGCGCTTGAGCGGACCCGGGACAGCATTCTGATCGGTCTGAAGCGAAGGCAACAATCTCCCGGCAGCGTCGCCTCGCTGGCCTTCTACGATTATTTGTATAAGGACCACCCCTACAGCAACCCCGCATCGGGTATAGAAGACGGGGTCAGCAACATAAAAAGACAGAATCTGCTGGACTTCTACCGGGAGTTCTTTGTAGGCGCCAATGCGGTAATTGTCATGGTTGGTGATCTCAGTGCCGACGAGGCCCGTGCCTGGGCTGATCACATAGTGGGCAGCCTGCCACCCGGCACGAAACCCGACCCTGTCCCCGCCGCAGAACAATTGGCTGAGAACCATTCGTTGCACGTTGCATTCCCATCCACCCAAACCCACCTGATGATGGGCCAGGTCGGCATGGCACGCGACGACCCGGATTATTTTCCATTGTATATGGGTAACCATATTCTTGGTGGAAGCGGGCTGATCTCGCGTCTGGCCCAGAACATCAGGGAGGAACGTGGGCTGGCATACAGCGTGTCCAGCTATTTTTATCCTATGCGTGAACCCGGCCCGTTTCTTATCAGCCTGCAAACGCGGAATGACCAGGCGGCCCTGGCTGAAGAATTGTCGATAGACACGCTGCGCGGCTTTGTAGAACAGGGCCCCACGGCAGAGGAACTGGAGTCGGCCAGGAAAAATATCACCGGTGGTTTCCCGTTGCGAATCAGCAGCAACAAAAAAATAGCCGGCAATATCCTCAGCATCGCGTTCTACGAACTGCCCCTGGATTATCTTTCAACATTTTCCGAGAGCATAAATAGCGTCACTCTGCAGCAGGTGAAAGATGCTTTTCAGCGCAGGGTATTCCCGGATCGATTCTTACATGTGCTGGTTGGTGGCGACCAGTAAGTGCTGCTGACACAGGCTGCTGGCTTTGTCGGGTAAATACCGGAGCGGTGTACGCATAATCGGCGGGCGGTGGAAGGGAAGGAGGATCCCGGTGCCCCGGCTTGCAGGTTTGCGCCCGACTTCGGACCGGATCCGTGAAACGCTCTTCAACTGGCTGCAACCGTACATTGCAGGTACGAAATGTCTCGATCTGTTCGCCGGCAGCGGAGCGCTGTCGTTCGAGGCACTGTCAAGGGGGGCTTCTGAAGTTGTGGCTGTGGACTGCCAGCGTCAATCCATTGCAGCGCTGAATCGTTTGCGTATGGAACTTGCTGCGCAAGGGCTGCAGGTGCTGCACGAACGGGCCGAACGGTTCTTGTCATCGCCACCTGACAGCCCATTCGGGATTGTGTTCGTCGATCCTCCGTTCGACCTGCAAGTCCATCAGTCTGTATGCTCGTCGCTGCAGAAAAACGGCTGGTTGTCACCCGCCGCGTTGATCTATGTCGAGAGCGCCGTAAACAGTGATTTTGTTGACCCGGATTGCTGGTCTGTGTTGCGGCATAAACGGGCAGGGAATGTGACATACAGATTGTTGCAGGCGCCAGCTTGTTGACAGTCGAACAGTTTTGTAAGTACGCTCACAGGTGTCTGTCCGGGAACAGAGAACTTACGGTTTCTGTTCCCGGACAGGCTCCTGGCACGATGGAGTAGAGCACACATGTCCAAGGCTATATACCCCGGAACTTTTGACCCAATCACCAATGGTCATACCGATCTGATCGTACGTGCAGTACGAATATTCGATCGCGTGGTGGTGGCAATCGCCGCTAATCCGGACAAGAACCCGCTGTTTACAGTGGATGAGCGCATTGCCATGGTACGGCAGATTTGTGAGGGTTTGGATCAGGTTGAAGTCACCGGTTTCGACGGATTGCTGATCGACTTCGTGGAACAGCAAAATGCACAGGTTCTCATCCGCGGGCTGCGTGCCGTATCGGATTTTGAGTTCGAGTTTCAGCTGGCATCGGCGAACCGCCGGTTGAACCCGGATGTCGAAACGGTTTTTTTAACGCCTTCTGAGAGTCACACATTTACCTCTGCATCCCTGGTCAAGGAAATCGCCACCTACGGCGGGGACGTTTCCAGTTTTGTCGACCCAAGAGTAAACCGGCTTCTGGCAAACCGGCTGGAACAACATCAGAAAATGCAAAAAATGGAGTCGGAGTAAAATTTCACCGATAATTCTCGATTGGGAACCAGCTATTGAAATTTTACTCCGACCCCATTTTTTGCCGACACCGTTTTTTGAGGCTGAGCGTTTGACGTGGCACTGTTGATCAACGATGAGTGTATCAATTGTGATGTGTGCGAACCCGAGTGTCCCAACGATGCGATCTATCAGGGTGAAGAAATTTATGAGATTTCCTGGAACTTGTGCACGCAATGCGTGGGCCACTTCGACGAGCCGCAGTGCCAGATCGTGTGCCCGGTAGATTGTATCGTGCCGGACCCGGGTCACGTTGAGAGCCCGGATGAACTGCATCTTAAATACCAGGGTCTGATAAACAACAGTGCGGGCTGATCGTTACTTGTCAATGGGCTTGTTGCTCTGGGCGACGCTGTGCGTGTCGGCCGCCGCGGATTCCCCCAGGCCACCCGGATGGGCCGTGGCCACTGCGCACCCATCGGCCACCGATGCAGCGCACTGGGTCGCGCAGCAGGGCGGTAACGCATTTGATGCGGCAGTGGCCGTCACCGCCGCGCTCGGCGTAGTCGAACCCGTGGGCTCAGGTCTGGGCGGCGGCGGATTCTGGTTGATTCATCGAGCCCGGGACGGTTTTCAGACGATGGTCGACGGCCGGGAGCGTGCGCCCCTGAAGGCCCACAAGGACATGTATCTGGACGACGCTGGTGAAGTCATCCGAGGGGCATCCCTGAACGGGCCGCTCGCCGCCGGCATACCGGGCGAGCCCGCTGCACTGGCCCATATCGCTCAGTCATACGGCCGTTTACCATTATCGGTGTCACTAAGGCCCGCCATCGAACTGGCGTTAGAAGGTTTTCAGGTT
>CAXMTM010000253.1:0-8716 GCA_964196385.1 Arenicellales bacterium | reverse complement strand
CCGGGTCCGGGCGACGCCTACCACTTCCTTCACCGCACCGGTTTGTTTAAGGCTCTTGACCAGTGACCCCCCGATCAGCCCCACACCGATCAACGCCAACCTCTGGATGACCCCTTCCGTGCTCATCTACAAGACCGACCGCAGGACCGTGAGCAGCTTGTCCATTTCGTTTTCGCGCCCGATGGTGATGCGCAGATGTTCCGGCATATTGTAATTCCCGAGGGGGCGAACTATGACCCCCTGGCACAGGAGGTCCTGATAGATCTGCCCCGTACGGGACCCAAATTCGACTGTCAGAAAGTTCGCCACTGACGGGATGTAGTCCAGCCCCCGGTCCCGGAAAAATCCGGCGAGCCGTTCGAGTTGTTGTTCGTTGTCCCTGACACATCTTTGCAGGTGCGCTTTGTCTTCGAGCGCGGCCACGGCGGCAATCTGTGCCAAAGCATTGACGTTGAAGGGCTGTCTGACCCTGTTCAGCAGGTCCGTAATCTCCGCGCTGGCAATACTGTAACCCACCCGCAGGCTAGCCAGTCCATATATCTTGGAAAACGTGCGTGTCACAACGAGGTTCGGGTATGTTCCGAATTCCTGCAGACTATCGGGATAGTCTGCGGCGGTCACATACTCGAAGTAGGCCTCATCGATGACAACGACGACGTGCCCGGGAACATCGTCCATAAAATTGCCGAGTTCCGACCCGGATACACAGGTACCTGTCGGGTTGTTGGGATTGGCGATGAAAATCAATCGGGTCCTGTCGCTGACAGCCCCCGACATAGCCTCGAGATCGTGTCCCCAGTCGGTTGCCGGCGTTACAACCGCAACCCCGCCGACGGCGCGGGTAACCAACGGGTACACCAGAAAAGCGAATTCGGAAAAAACGACTTCGTCTCCCGGCCCGACGAAGACCCGTGCCAGCAGGTCCAGAACGTCGTTAGACCCGTTGCCCAGTGTGATTTGCGAAGGATCGACCGCCAGGTGCGCCGCCAACGCGTTCTTCAGCGTAAATCCATTGGCATCGGGATACAGGCCAATGTCAGCAAACGCGCAAATCGCCGACTTTACGGATGGCGAACAACCCCACGGATTTTCGTTGGAGGCGAGCTTGACGGCATTGACTACGCCGAGCTCTCTTTCCAGTTCTTCGATTGGTTTTCCGGGCTGGTAAGGCTGCAGTTCACAAACGCCGGGGACGGCTTGTGCAAAGGGGAATCGTTCGGGTGTCATAGTATCGATTTCGGGTATGCGCCCAGGATCTTCATAAAGGCGGATTCTCTTTCCAGCTGCTCCAGCGCGCCGGCGATATTCGGTTCATCCTGGTGGCCTTCGATGTCGATAAAGAACACGTACTCCCACAGTGCCTGCCGGGACGGCCTTGACTCGATTCTGGTCATGCTGATGTCGTGTTCGGCAAACGGGGTCAACAACCGGGACAGGGCACCCGGTTTGTTCTTGCTGGCAACTATCAGGCTGGTTTTATCAGCGCCGCTGGCGGCAGGCGAGCATTTGCCAATTACCAGAAAACGGGTTGTATTCCGTGGATTGTCTTCGATATCGCCCGCCAGAACGTTGAGTGCGTATAGTTCACCGGCGTAGACACTGGCAATGGCGGCGCTGTGCGGCTGTTGCGCCGCAAGCCTGGCGGCTTCCGCATTACTGGATACTGCTTCCAGTTTCACCCTAGACAGGTGGGTACTCAACCACCCGCGGCACTGGGCCAGCGATTGATTGTGGGCATACACCGCATGAATTTTCCCCAGTTCGGACACCTTACTCAACAACTGGTGGCGTATGCGCAAATTCACTTCACCTGATATTTTCAACGGTGAATCCAGGAACTTGTCCAGGGTATGGGTCACCACTCCTTCAATTGAGTTTTCAACAGGCACTACACCGTAGTCGGCCTCTCCTTTTTCAACGACCCGGAACACATCATCCAAAGTCATCAAGGCCACGATTTCCACGGACTTCCCAAAATGCTTGAGGGTAGCGGCCTGACTGTACGTGCCCTCGGGGCCAAGAAATCCAACCCGGATCGGTGCTTCAGCGGCAAGGGCGACGGACATTATCTCCCGGAATAGTGTCGCTACCGCATGGTCCGGCAATGGACCCCGATTGCGCGCCATCACTTTCCTCAACACCTGTGCTTCCCGTTCAGGCCGGTAATAATCACCGCTGTCGTCACTGGATTTCAGGTGTGCGATTTGTTGTGCGATACGGACCCGCTCATTGAGCAGATCGTGTATCTGCACGTCGACCTCATCGATGAGATCCCGGTATTTCCTGATGTCGTCGTGTTCAGTCATTCTGTAGATATGGCGCTTTATTCACCACGCAAGAATAGCATTACCGGACATTCCGGGAATATTGCTTCCGTATCAACCCCGCATCAACCATGGATGTTCTGAAAATCATCCATGTACTCGATCAGCGAATCGACCCCCTGTTCAGTGACGGCGTTGTAAATACTGGCACGCAGGCCGCCTACGGTTCTGTGCCCCCTGAGCCCGATCAATCCCTCCCGTTCGGCCTGTTGCACGAACAACGATTCCAGTTCCGCCGAGCCCATATGGAATGATACATTCATCCACGAACGGCAGTCCGGCGCTACGGTATTGTTATAGAAACCGGCGGAGTCGTCGATACAGGTATACAGCTTAATCGCTTTGCGTTGGTTTACCTGCGCCATTTTTTCCAGACCACCCTGAGCAATGAGCCACTTGAAAACCAGTGCCGCCACGTACCAGTTGAACGTCGGTACGGTATTGGTCATTGACCCTGCATTAACCTGCCGTTGATAGTCAAATAATTTCGGTGCCAGCGGCGCCGTTCGCCCGAGCAAATCGTTGCGCACCACGACAACCGTCAGGCCCGCGGGGCCAATGTTTTTCTGGGCCCCAGCGTAGATCAGCCCATACCTGGAGATATCCACCGGGCGTGAAAGAATGGTAGAGGACATGTCGGCAACCAGCGGCACCGGGCCCACATCCGGGACCCAGTGGAACTCCAGCCCGGTCAGGGTCTCGTTGGGCGTAAAGTGCGCGTAGGAGGCGGTCGGGTCGAGTTGCCAGCCCGCCCTCTCCGGAATGTCCATGTACCCGCTGCTGTCACCGCTGGCCACAACGTTGACCTCGGCATAACGACGCGCTTCGTCTATGGCCAAACGGGACCAGTACCCGGTATCGATGTAGTCGGCGCGGGCGTTGTGGTCGAGCAGATTGAGAGGGACCATCGAAAACTGTGTCTGTGCCCCACCCTGCAGAAAAAGAACACTGTAGTCCAAGGGGATGTTCATCAGCGTACGCAGATCCGTTTCGGCCTGGTGTGCGGTTGCAACAAACTCGGGGCTGCGGTGGCTGACCTCCATGACCGAAGCCCCGGTGTTGTTCCACTCCAGAAGTTCGGATTTAACCTGTTCCAGGACCGGCAAGGGCAGCGCAGCGGGTCCGGCGCTGAAGTTGATAACGCGCGTCAAAGGCAGTCCCTTATAAGCTCAAGGGCATCTCGGAAAATGAGGATTTTCGTGCGAGAGCCATACAAGAGCAAGGCAGCACCGCGCGCGAAAAGACCATTTTTCGAGGCGCCCTCAAGACTCTTCGTCTTGCTGACCGTTTGCTTCGGCCACTTTTTCGATACTGGCCAGTTTCTCTTCACCCTTGATGCCGATAAGACGAACGCCCTGGGTATTGCGCCCCTGTACGGAAACTTCTGCCGCCCTGGTGCGGATCAATGTGCCGGTGTTGGTAATGAGCATCAACTCATCGTCACTGGTTACGGCTTCAGCACCGACGACCATTCCGTTCCTCTCATTTACCCTGATTGCAATGACACCCTGTCCGCCGCGCCCCTGACATGAAAAATCCATCAATTTCGTTCGTTTGCCGTAGCCGTTTTCCGTGGCCGCCAGGATCGTTTCTGTCTCTTCGTCGTCACTTCCCGCGATGATGAGAGATATGACCTGTTGCTTCGATTTAAGACCGATCCCCCGTACACCCCGTGCACCCCGGCCCATGGCGCGGACGTCGGACTCGGCAAACCGGATTGCTTTGCCGGCGTTGGTAAACAGCAGAATGTTCTGGCGCCCGTCGGTCAGGCCAACGCCAACCAGAAAATGATCGGGTTTCAGATCGATCGCTATGATCCCTGATGGCCGGGGCCGTGAAAACTCCGACAGCGATGTTTTTTTCACGGTACCGTCGCTGGCGACCATGAAAACATACTTGCCTTTTTCGAATCCCTGGACCGGCAACACCGCGGTTATTTTTTCATCCGGCTGCAGGTGCTCAAACAGATTAACCAGGGGCCTGCCGCGGGCCCCGCGCCCGCCCTGGGGCAGTTGAAATACTTTCAACCAGTAGATCTTGCCCCGATTGGAAAAACACAGCAGCATGTCGTGGGTATTGGCTACAAACATCCGTTCGACGAAATCCTCGTCCCTGGTCCGTGTGGCCATTTTTCCGCGCCCTCCCCTGCGCTGCGCGCGGTATTCCGAAATCGGCTGTGCCTTGGCGTAGCCGGCATGGGAAAAAGTCACAACCATGTCCTCTTCCGCGATCAGGTCTTCCATTGAAAAATCAATCTGTCCCTCTACGATCTCGGTTCTGCGCTCATCGCCGTATTCATCCCGGATCGATTGCAATTCCTCCCTGATGACCTCCATCAGTCGTTCGGGGTTTGACAGAATGTCGAGTAGTTCCCCGATACGCTCCAGGATATCGGCATACTCTTTACGGATTTTTTCCTGCTCCAGTCCCGTCAAACGGTGTAACCGCAGATCCAGGATAGCTTGTGCCTGGGTAGCAGACAGATAGTAATTTCCGTCCTTCAATCCGAATTCGTCGCCGAGAGATTCGGGCCTGGACACAGCGGAATCGGACCGCGCCAGCATGGTAGTGACCACACCCGGCTCCCAGGCTCTCTTTATCAAACCCTGTTTGGCTTCGGCAGGGTTTGGCGCGGATTTGATAAGCGCGATCACCGGGTCGATGTTGGCCAGCGCCACCGCCCAACCTTCCAGAATGTGCGCCCGTTCCCGGGCTTTACGCAGATCAAATATTGTCCTTCTGGTGACAACTTCCCGGCGATGGCGTATGAACTCTTCAAGCATCTCCTTGAGATTGAAAATCCGCGGCTGGTTGTTGGTCAAAGCGACCATATTGATTCCGAACACACTTTGCATCTGCGTATGTTTGTACAAATTGTTCAGCACGATCTCGGGCATCTCGCCTCTGCGCAACTCTATGACTACGCGCATCCCCGATTTGTCGGATTCGTCCCTCAATTCGGAAATGCCCTCGATGCGCTTGGCTTTGACCAACTCCGCGATCTTCTCCTGCAAGCGCGCCTTGTTGACCTGATAGGGCAACTCCGTGATGATGATTGATTCCCGGCCTTTATCGCGGGTTTCCACCTCGGTCCGGGCACGCACATAGATCTTGCCCCGGCCCGTGTTGTAAGCCTGGCGGATGCCTTGGGTGCCGTTGATTATTCCCGCTGTTGGAAAATCGGGGCCAGGCACAATCTGCAGTAACTGGCTAATCGCTATGTCAGGAGATTCTATAACCGCCAGACAGGCGTCGATGATCTCGTTCAGGTTGTGTGGCGGTATATTGGTGGCCATGCCTACGGCAATGCCGGTGGAGCCATTGACCAGCAGATTGGGCACACGGGTAGGCAGTACCAGCGGCTGGGTCTCGCTTTCATCATAGTTGGGGCCGAAATCCACCGTCTCCTTGTCGATATTATCGAGGAGTTCGTGGGCGATCCGGGCCAGCCGGATTTCCGTATAACGCATTGCCGCCGGTGAGTCACCGTCGACCGATCCGAAGTTGCCCTGACCGTCAATCAACGGATAACGCATCGAGAAACTCTGCGCCATTCGCACGATGGTATCGTACACAGCCACGTCGCCGTGGGGATGGTATTTACCGATCACATCGCCCACAACGCGGGCAGACTTTTTGTACGCCTTGTTCCAGTCGTTACCCAGCACCGACATTGCGTACAACACCCGGCGGTGGACGGGTTTCAATCCGTCCCGGACGTCGGGCAAGGCGCGGCCAACGATCACGCTCATGGCGTAATCCAGGTAAGATTGCCTCATCTCCTGATCGAGATTGGCGGGAATGGTCTCTCTGGCGAATGGTTCCAAGATAATTGACGAGCCGGTTAGTTGGGCTTCAGGACAGACTGTAGAGCGCTATGGAGCGCCCGCAGGACGAATACCAAACCGGGCATTTTACCACGACCCAACGCTTTATTGCAGCAGGATGTGGCGATCAAATTAAAGGGTCCTTACCCTTTAAAATTTTTTATCGAACAAGGCGGACAGGGCGTCCGCGTCGGGATCTTCAAGTGCACCTTTCTCCGTAACGATCACATCCACCAGGTCCGACGGCGTGACATCGAATACGGGATTGACCGCCGGCACCCCCATGGGTGCCAGCCGTTGTCCGGCCATATGGAGCACCTCAGATTCGTCACGGTTCTCGATCGGGATCTGATCGCCCGAGGGTGTCTCCATATCCACGGTGCTGGTGGGCGCCACCACCATGAATTTAACACCGTGATGACGGGCGTTCACCGCCAGCGAATAAGTGCCGATCTTATTGGCAACATCGCCGTTGGCCGCAATTCGATCGGCACCGACGATCACCCAGTCGAAGCTTTTCAGTCGCATGAGATGCGCAGCCGCGGAATCCGGAATCAGCGTCACCGGTATGCCGTCCTTTTTCAATTCCCATGCAGTCAAACGCGCCCCCTGCAGCCAGGGTCGCGTCTCGTCAGCGTAGACATCCTGGATAAGCCCTTTACGATACCCGGCCCGCACCACACCCAGCGCCGTACCGTAACCGCCGGTGGCCAGCGCCCCGGCATTACAATGGGTCAGGACCCGGCTGGCGGGGCCCAGGTAGCGGGCACCGAGGCTGCCCATTTTCACGTTGGCTTCGATGTCCTGCTGGTGTATAGCTACGGCCTCCTCAGCCAGTGCCTGCCCGGGATCACCACTTGCAGTACGGATGCTTTTCCGCATCCGGCTAATCGCCCACCCCAGATTTACCGCGGTGGGCCGGGCCGCGCCCAGGTCCCGAAGATCCGCCTCAATTGAACGCTTCCAGTCTTCGGGGTCTTGCGCGTAGCGCGACCTGGCGGCCAGCACGATTGCGTAAGCGGCGGTGACCCCGATTGCCGGCGCCCCCCGCACCACCATGGATGTAATGGCGCCGGCAGCCTCCGCCACCGAGCGGATGTGCAGATAGGTTTCCTCGCCGGGCAATAACCTTTGATCCAGAAGATACAACTCACGGTCACGCCACACTATTGATCTTACCTTGTGATCAATTTCGTCGTTGGTCATTAATGCAAATTCTCAATTAGCCCGTGCAAGACAGTATAATCCCCACATGCCTCAACCCGTGGATTTGTTAATCGAAGCGCGCTGGATTGTACCAGTCGAGCCTGCTCATGTGGTTTTGGAAAACCATGCTGTGGTGGTCGATGGCGGCTCCATCGTGGCCATTGATACGATCCCCCAAGCCCGGGCGAAATACCACGCAAAAGAACACACCAGGCTTGAAACGCATGTCGTCGTACCCGGCCTGATCAATACTCATACACACGCAGCAATGACGCTTTTTCGCGGGCTTGCCGATGACTTGCCGCTTATGGTCTGGCTGAATAACCACATCTGGCCGGCGGAAACGCACTGGGTAAATGAATCTTTTGTCCGTATAGGAACCCAACTGGCCATTGCCGAGATGTTAAAGGGCGGCACCACCTGTTTTAACGACATGTACTTCTTTCCGGACATGATCGCCCGCACTGCCCAGGACTGTGGCATTCGCGCGGTGGTGGGCCTGATACTGATCGAATTTCCCACGGCGTGGGCGCAAAACCCGAATGAGTACATCCGTAAGGGCATCGCCGTTCACGATGAGGCCAGGAACCTTGAACTGGTGTCAACGGCCTTCGCGCCGCACGCACCCTACACCGTGTCTGATCAATCGCTGAAAAAAATCCAGACCCTGGCCGATGAACTGGGCATCCCCATACACATGCACGTGCACGAAACCGTACACGAAATCGAAGAATCTCTGCGCCAGTACAAAGTCAGGCCCATAGAAAGACTGAGCCGCCTGGGGTTGCTTACACCTCGCCTTCTCGGTGTCCATTTGACACAATTGCTTGAGCCGGAAATCGAGGCTGTCGCGGAACAGGGCGTGCACGCCGTACATTGCCCCGAATCCAACCTCAAACTGGCCAGCGGACTGTGCCCGATCAAGTTTCTGATGGACGCCGGGATAAACGTGGCGCTCGGCACGGACGGCGCCGCCAGCAACAATGATCTCGACATGATCAGTGAGATGCGGACCGCGGCGCTGCTGGCAAAAAGCGTCTCTGCCGACACCACAGCAGTTCCCGCACATCAGGCTTTGTCCATGGCCACGATAAACGGTGCCCGTGCTCTGGGCCTGGATCAGAAAATCGGCAGCCTGCTGCCGGGCAAGGCCGCGGATGTCATCGCCGTGGATTTAGCCCACCCGGCGACGCAACCGGTCCATGACCCGATAGCCCAGCTTGTGTACAGCGCAGGGCGAGATCAGGTCAGCGATGTCTGGGTCAACGGCAAGCAGGTTCTCAGGCACGGGGCCCACACCGGGATAGACGTGGCCGGATTGATCGATGAAGCCTCTGCTCTGGGGACCCGAATAAATCA
>CAXMTM010000252.1:0-3095 GCA_964196385.1 Arenicellales bacterium | reverse complement strand
GAAATCTGGGTGTACCTGCTAGCCTACAATCTAATCCGAATGATCATGGTGCAGGCAGCGGTACATACACAGCAACTACCACGTGAACTCAGCTTCAAGCACAGCCTTCAGCTGTGGCTTGCGTGGGATCGTCAGGGAGCCGCCTCCAACCACGGTAAAGACCCTTCAGTTTTATTGGCATTAATCGCACAACAAAGAGTTGGGAATCGTCCGGGGCGCGTTGAGCCAAGAGCCTTAAAGCGAAGACCCAAACCCTATCCTTTACTCAATCTGCCACGGCAGTTAGCCAGACAAGGGGTTCTTGAACATGGTCATCCGAAAAACGTTAAGTAAGTGCCATTCGGGTCAGAGCCCTTTTTCGTGCCGGGCGAAATTTCATATTAGCCTGTTGGCAAACCGGCGTGACAAGGGTGACCGGTACGGGCGAGTTTCATGGTATAAGCGTCTTTATTCTTCCTATACTCATGCATTGTCGTTATTCTTCCTGTGGATGGCGGAGGTTCGGTTTACAGATTGTGCGAAGCGTATTCGGTTTGTCTCTCTATAAACAAATTCTTCCGGGTGCTTTTTTTGTGACTCACCTTGCCGGTGGCGAACAGAGCCAGTATATTCCGGTCATTGTGCGCCGGGCACAAGGCTGGGCCGATTTAATACGGCCCTCTTGATAGGGGTGTCCTGCCCGGCCCATGTTCCGAAGTGTGCCCATGCCAAATATCAAGTGGTTTCCATGTAGTTTTCCCAACAGGTACAACGACAGGCCCGTCGTCGTGATCGCCTTGGGTTTTCTTCCCGCCGACGAAATGCGGTGTGCGATAGATGTCGCTCCGATCCGGCAGTGCCTGGAAAAGGGGGGTATCCTGCATCCGGACGAGGCCTTTCCGGCAGATCCCCTGCCCGATGACTTCACGGGGTGGTACACCAGCTTGCTGGTGCAAACGGCCCTGTTGTTCCAGAGCAAGGCCGGTCACCGTGTGGACTATTACACGGTCTGCGGCGATCCGGGCCAGTCCGAAAGGGGCGCCCTGATGGAGCACGAGCATTGCGACGTCGGCATGACGGCGGTCAAGCTGGCGGTTGAACTCATGAAGGGCGAACGCACGCTTCTGGCCAAGCCATTCGAGCTGTTCAGTGCTTTCGCGATAGATCGCTTGCTGCCGGTTGACACCGGGGCGATCATCGCCGCGGCTCGACGCCGTGGTATTCCGGCCATCCAACTCGAACGTTACCCATACAGGCGTGAGCAATTTGATCACCTGACCGGTGGTGATTGTGTTCGCCGCAACGGTCTGTTGATGCTTGGGCACGGGGCGCATCAGCACGTTCTGGACGGCCTGTTCTGCCTGGCCACGTCAGGTGATTTCAAGCGGCTACTGGATGACGAACAAAGACGCCGGGATCTTCTACAGGGTATTGGCGTACCGCTGGCGGATTCAAGGAGCGACGACGGGGGTACGGTGCAACAATACCAGTACCTGCTGGTTAATGGCCAGGTGGTGGCGGCGAGACCAGTGCCCGATGGCTCGTGGACCGAGCCCGGGACACTCGACCATGCGCTGGTGGAGCACCTCCTGCAGGTCGCCCATGCCCTCAATTTTGCAGCGGTGGTGGTCACGGTGGCGACGGGCGGTGAGGTGGTAGATTTCGACCTGGCGCCACGGCTGGACCGGCACCTGGAGGGTTCGAAACACACGGCCCTGCTCGAACGTGTCGGCGACCTATTGGTTGAATGGTTGTTCGGCGATGTGGATGGTACCCGTATGCCGGTTATCGCGATCACCGGGACCAACGGCAAAACCACCACGGCGAGGATGGTCAGGGAGATCATGGCCTGCGCGGGCGACCGGCCCGGACTGGTTTGCACTGACGGAATCTACCTGGATGACGAGCAGGTGGCGGACACGGACAGGTGCACGGTCAGTGGGCATCTGGAAGTACTGACCAGCCCGGCGGTCAACAGGGCCGTCCTGGAATCGCACCACAGGGGCATCCTGTTCGATGGCTTCGCCTTCGACCGGTGCGAGGTCGCCATTTGCACGACAGTCGCAGAAGACCATTTGGGACTGGATACCGTGCGTACCGTGGAGGAGATGGCGGTGGTCAAGCGCGCATTGCTGGAACGGGCCAGGGATGCGGCGGTCCTGAATGCGGACAATGAACACTGTCTCGACATGGTCGAACACCTGGACGCTGACAAAGTCTGCCTGGTCTCAACCTCTTCGGCTGCCGACGACCTTCGCCAAAAGGATACTGAAGGCCGCACCTGCTGTTGCGTGCTGGAGCCGGTGGACGGCGAGGACTGGGTGGTGATTTACGATACCGACCTTGTTCCGGTGATCCCGGTTGCTTCGATGCCTGCCACCTTCGGAGGGCGTGCCACCTTCAACGTGTCGAACGCCATGCACGCGATCGCTGCCTGTTATTTTCTCGGGTACAGCGTCGATACGATCAGGGCGGGTATGGAGCGCTTCGGGATGGATTTTGACAATACGCCGGGCCGCCTGAATTTCTACGACGCCTACCCGTTTGACGTGCTGCTGGATGCCGTGAAAAATCCTGCCGGTGCAGCGGCGCTTGGTCGTTTCGTTGAGCGAATTGAAACTCGCGGCAGGAAATACCTGATGGTCCAGGCTCGTGGCGACCGGGATGACGGGTTTATTAAGGCGATGGGAACAGCACTTGCCGGACAATTCGACCACTACATATGCCAAATCCACTCGGTCTATCCCGGGGAACCAAAAGACCGGGCGCCAGCCTTGGTCAAGGCCGCGTTGCTCGAGGCTGGTGTGGGGGAGGAGCGGATCACACTCAAGGCGGACCTTGCCGAGGCGGTAGATACCCTGTTGAGGATGGGATCGGAAGGGGACTTGCTGGTGTTTGCGCCCGGAACCGGCCAGCTGAAATCAGAGGTGTGGAGCCAAATTCTCGCTTTCGAGTTCGAGGGCGGCGCGGACGGCTGATATGGATAAAGGGGTCAGATAAAGGGGTCAGAGCCGAATGGCACTTACTTAAGGACAAAAATCATTGATCCAAAAGAATAGCGGCTGGTCCAAGGTGATAAAGTGTGTGGTGTGAAACAACCACTCATCACCAGAGGA
>CAXMTM010000251.1:0-2323 GCA_964196385.1 Arenicellales bacterium | reverse complement strand
CGCAGCCCCGGTCTGGACAGGGTGTACTTCGTTTCGGGTGGATCGGAAGCAATGGAGGCGGCGCTCAAACTGGCCCTGCAATATTTTCTGGAACGTGGCGAAGATCAGCGCAGGTACTTTATCGCGCGACGCCAGAGCTATCATGGCAATACTCTTGGGGCCCTCGCCGTGGGCGGTAACCCCTGGCGGCGCAAGCCGTTCGAATCCGTGCTCATAAAAACACACCATATCGCCCCCTGCTACAGTTACCGCGATCGCGGAACGGATGAAACAGAACTGGATTACGGCCTCCGGGTGGCGAACGAACTGGAAACGAAAATTCTGGAACTCGGTGCCGACAGGGTGCTGGCTTTCGTCGCCGAACCCGTGGTCGGCGCAACCTCGGGCGCGGTGCCACCAGTGCCTGGTTACTTCCGGCGCATTCGGGATATCTGTGATCGTTTCGGCGTGTTGTTGATTGTGGACGAAGTTATGTGCGGAATGGGGCGCACCGGAACCCTGTTCGCCTGTGAACAGGAAGGCATCGAGCCGGACATGGTAGTCATGGCGAAGGGACTGGGCGCCGGGTACCAGCCCATAGGTGCGTTGATGGCCACCGATCAGATCTACAAAACAATTGTGGATGGAAGCGGTTTTTTTCAACATGGGCACACCTATATGGGACACCCCACAGCCTGTGCCGCCGGTCTCGCCGTGCAAAAAACCATTGAAAACGAAAACCTGCTGAATAACGTCAACACCCAGGGCGCACTGTTGATGGAGGCCCTGAAGGAACGTTTTGGCCGGCACAGGCACATCGGGGATATCCGCGGCCGAGGACTGTTTCTGGGTCTTGAGATCGTATCCGACAGGGCTTCAAAGGCACCGATGCCGGTCAGTGAACGGATTCACATGGTTATCAAGCGGGAAGCCATGAACCAGGGCCTGATGTGTTATCCCATGGGGGGGACCATTGACGGGCAAAACGGCAACCACATCCTGCTGGCACCGCCCTATATCATCGATGAAGAACACGTCAATGAAATAGTCGATAAGCTGGAGCGGACTTTCCAGGCGGTACTTTAATCGATGGATTGGTTGTCGCTGGTGATTGCGGACGACTTGAGGCAGATATTCCGTAACGATTGAGTAATACTGCCCCAGTAGAGTATTCTCGACCCTGGAATTAATAGAATTTAAGGTGTGGAGGAGATAGACAGCTCACAACAAGTGCCGTTTACCCGCCTGGAATAAGGCACGAAACAGATCCCGGGAGGGAAATGTAAAGGCCTGGCCACTGGGATTGGACCGTTGTCACAACAATAATGGATGAGCTTTTAAGTATTCGCGACCTGAAAGTCGACTTCAATGTTCACGGCATCGCGGTGGAAGCCGTGAGAGGCGTTTCGTTCGATATCGCACCGGGTTCGACAGTTGCGCTTGTCGGCGAGAGCGGTTCCGGAAAGTCGGTTATCGCCCAGTCCATCATGCGCATCCTGCCCGACACCGGAACCATTACCAACGGTGAGATTCTGTTCGCGGACCCGCGGCGCGATGGCGAAGTTATCGATATCGCGAAGCTGGACAACCGGGGGAAAAAAATCAGGTCCGTGCGGGGGGGTAAAATATCGATCATTTTCCAGGAACCGATGGTGTCCATGTCACCGTTGCACACCGTCGGTGATCAGGTCAGCGAAGCGCTGTTTCTGCACCGTGATTTAGATAAGCAGGAGGGACTGGAGATCACGCAGGAGATGCTCGGATTGGTCGGCTTTCCGGATCCGGCGCGCGCCATGAAGACCTATTCTTTTGAGTTGTCCGGCGGCTTGCGCCAGCGCGCCATGATCGCCATGGCCCTGATCTGCCACCCGGCTCTGCTCATCGCCGACGAGCCGACGACGGCTCTGGACGTGACCATACAGGCGCAGATCCTCAAACTGATAATCGACCTGCAAGCCGAGCTGGGAATGGCGGTGTTGCTTATTACGCACGACCTGGGCGTGGTTGCCAATGTCGCGGACGAGGTGGTGGTGGCCTATCACGGGGAGGTCATGGAGCGGGGCACCCTGGAGGACATCTTCAAGCGCGGATCGCACCCCTATCTCAAATCTTTGCTGACGGCGGTGCCGCGTTTTGACATGGAGCCTGGGGAGCGTCTGATTCCTATCCGCGAAATCGATCACCAGACCGGAATGATGCTGGTCGACCGCGAGCCGTGGCCGGCTGCAGCCAGCGCTGCAGGACCGCATTTGTCTGTTAATAACCTGACCAAGACCTTCCATATCCGGCAAAGTGGTGTGCTTGGCATGGGTGGAGGTGAACAGGCCATCGTCGCGGTGCATGA
>CAXMTM010000250.1:0-2454 GCA_964196385.1 Arenicellales bacterium | reverse complement strand
GATGTTGAACAGGCTGGTTCGCGGTGTGCTGCGCGGTTACAAGTATGTCATGTCGCCCCTGATCGGCCCTCGCTGCCGCTACCTGCCCACCTGTTCCGAATATGCAGAAGAGGCGTTGTGCCGGCACGGTGTGGTCAGGGGAGGGTGGCTGTCTATAAAACGCATAGGCCGGTGTCATCCCTGGGGGTCCAGTGGCTACGACCCGGTACCGGATTAGTCAGCTTCAATCGGGTAGTCCCGCCTTGCGGAGATTTTCACGGAAGTGCTCCAGGTCCTCCGGTTTTTGTACGGTGCCATTTTGTCCTCTGTCCGCTTGCGAAGAGTAGCCTTCGGATCGGCATTCTGAAATCTGTACAAACCGGCACGGGCTACCGAATAATGCTTTCATCCGAATAATCATTGAGCATGTCCTTGAAACTCTACGACCTGGGCAATGCGGCGGATCAGTCGATCAGCCCCTATTGCTGGCGAATCCGCGAATCCCTGCACCTGCTGTCGGTGCCGTTCGAAGGCAGGTTGCTGGGTTTGACTGAAATTCGCCAGCGTTTTACCGGTCCCCACAGGACCGTTCCGGTGCTGTTGGATGGGGACCGGGAAATCGGAGGTAGTTGGGCCATTGCCGAGTATCTTTGGCAACATCATGATCCGCGCAAGCGGTTGTTCGGTGGCGCGGGCGGACCCAGTCTGGCCGCGTTCGCCACCAGCTGGGTCGATGCCACTGTGCTTGGCCGTGTGAACCGAATGATAGTGAAGGACGTTCACGACAGTTTCAGGGCAACAGACCGGGATTACTACCGCCGCCGCGAAGAAAAACGCCAGGGCATGACACTGGAAGCCGCCCAGGCAGCACGGGAATCAGAGCGGCCGGCGCTGCAGACCCTGTTGCACCCCGCGCGTCAGGCGATCCGGCAGCAGCCCTTTATAGACGGACAATATCCCACCTACGCCGACTTCGCTCTGCACAGCACTTTTCAGTGGGTTCGGGCGGTATCGGATTTTAAGATGCTGCGACCCGACGATCGGCTCAACGAGTGGATCGACCGTATGGACGACTGGCTGGCCTCCTAGCTCAGTTGCAGGATGTTTGCACCCTCCGAGACTGAAGGCGGGCTCACGCCTATGTCGGATGCGTTTTCCTGTATCCAGTCTCGAGCGAGTTGCAGGCTCTCGTCCGTCCCGGCCTTGTCCTGGCAGACCGTCACCGAGACGCCGCCGTCCGCGGTGCGGATGAGTGAATACGAAACAAAACCCGTTACGGAACGGATAAGGCTTTCGACCTCCGCATTTCTTTCCTCGAGCAGGTCGATAAGTTCTTTTGCTCCCGAACCTGAGTAATTTCTGATTACTGAATACATGGTCCCTCTCCTTTGTTAAGCAGTTAAACGGACAATCACAGCCTACATTGCCTGGATGTCCGGACGATGTAGCAATATTATCTCTAAAATCTGTGACATTGATAGCTATTTTGTCGGTATTCGGGACATGGCCCGCAGCCCACTTCGGCCCGAATGCATTCAACCGAAAACGGCAGATGATGATGTTTTTGTTGCTGGGGTCGTACGTTTTTTCACCTGGGACCCGGACCGTCATGGTGGCCGGTGGGTCGGCTATGATCTTCATGGGTTAGCCCTGTACCTGTATAGGTCAATAAGATTTTAAGGGATGTTGTGTGTAGAATGATGCATCCCTTATTTCGACGATCTTTCCGTTCAATCCCGTGAGAAATACAGGCTCGGACAGGTTCCTGGTTGTGCCCAGACGCCTTGAGAAGTTTTCGATGGTCGTTTTATGAGCTTGTATTGGTTTCGAATTGAGCTTACCGGCCTGGTTATGGCAGCGGGCATTGCACTGGCGCCCGTCAGCATGGCCGCAGAGGTGTTTCACTCACAAGAACACGATTTCATCGTACGCTCCCTGGTGACTGATCTGGACCACCCCTGGGCCATGGCCTTTATCTCCGCGGATGAAGTTCTGGTCAGCGAAAGGCCGGGCGCACTGTACCTGATCAGCGACGGCTACGAGCGACGGCGCACTATCAAGGGATTGCCCAGGGTTGCGGCCATGGGGCAGGGCGGTTTGCTCGACATCGCGCTGCATCCGGAATTCCACAGCAACCGGATGGTTTACTTTTCTTTTGCAGCGTCCGGGGCCCGCGGCGAAGGCACCGAGGTCGCACGGGGTAAACTGCAAGGCGAACGCCTCGACGACGTGGAAATCATATTTAGGGCTTTACCCAAATCCAGCGGGGGCAGGCATTTCGGGTCCCGTTTGCTGTTTGGACCTGACGGTTACCTGTACATCACGCTGGGGGAACGGGGACAGCGGCCACAGGCGCAGGCACTCAGCACGCACCCGGGGTCGATTATTCGCCTGCAAGATGATGGGCGGGTCCCGGCGGACAACCCGTTTGTCGCCAATATAACCGCCCGCCCGGAAATCTACACCTACGGCAAC
>CAXMTM010000249.1:0-2196 GCA_964196385.1 Arenicellales bacterium | reverse complement strand
GGCGGGACGCTTTGCGCCGGCCGGCCGGCGCATGGGACACGCCGGCGCGATCATCCAGCACGGTGCCGGCGGCGCCGACGAAAAACTTGAAGCCATGGCCAGCGCCGGCATACATATCGCCGATTCCCCGGTTACTATCGGTGCGACTATGGCCAGGGTGTTGGTGAGAAATGGGGGCTAGATCAAAGACTTGATTCCGTAGTCGGCGAACTTGTTCTTGTCGAAATTTTCACGAAACATATCGCGCAATTTGACGGCGGCCTGGTCATACTTGTTTTTGTCCTGCCACACGGCACGCGGGTTGAGGATTGCCGGGTCAACGCCCGGGCAGGATTTGGGCATGCGCAGCCCGAAAATCGGATGGACTTCATAGTCGACATCCTTGCCGTTGCCATGCAGTTCCCCTCGAAGAGCAGCAGTCAACAAAGCGCGGGTATCACGGATGGAGATGCGGGGTGCTTCACCGGCCGGGCCCCCTGACCACCCGGTATTCAACAGAACGCAGCGCGCTTCGTGTTGTTCCATTTTCTCGCGCAACAACCCGGCGTACACCGACGGCGGGTGGGACATGAATGGAGCACCGAAACAGGCGCTGAATGCTGCCTCCGGATGGGTAAGCCCGACTTCCGTGCCCGCGAGTCTGGCGGTGAAGCCCTGCACAAACTGATACATCACGTCTTCACCCTGCAACACTGATACGGGCGGCAATACGCCGAATGCATCCGCGGTCAGCAATACTATAGTGCGGGGATGCCCCCCCCGGGCCCCGTCGGCCACATTGGGATTGCATGTCAACGGATAGGAGAAGCGGGTGTTTTCCGTTCGTGAGCCATCGTTCAGGTCGAAATCCTGCGGGTCTGTGTCCTCGTAAGCCTTGCCGGGAAGGGCAGGCACGTTTTCGATAATCGTACCCTGCATGGACAACGCTGCCGCGATGACCGGTTCGGCCTCCTTGTCGAGATCTATCAGTTTGGCGTAACAGCCATCTTCCAGATTGGATATACCAGTGTCCGTCCAGCCGGTTTCGTCGTCACCGATGAGTTGACGATCAGGGTCCGCCGACAACGTTGTTTTGCCTGTTCCCGACAGCCCGAACAGGATCGCCGAATCTCCGGCGGCGCCGATATTTGCCGAGCAGTGCATGGACAGATAACCCTGATTCGGCAACAGGTAATTCATCACCGTGAAGATCGTCTTTTTAACCAACCCGCAATAGTCCGCCCTGCCCACCACGAGGCAGATCCTGTTGCGAAAGTCTATGATTGCGGCTCTGTCCGAACGGCTGCCATCGCGCTCGGGTTGACAGCGGAAACTCTGTACATTCAGCATGGTCCAGCGTTTGTCTTCAGCAATCTCGATGCCGGGGACGGATTTGGGAAACATGTTGTGTGCAAACATCGCATGTGTGGCGTATTGCCCAACGAAGCGATAAGGCGCGGCATAGGTCGGGTCCGAGCCGGCGAACACGTCCTGCACGTAAAGCGTGTCTGCGCGCTCGTTCAAGTGCTGAACTACCCGTTTCAGAAGGCCCTCGTAGTGCCCGGCATCGTATTTTTGCAGATTGTCTTTCCACCATATCCGGTCCTCGATCTCGGGCCATGCCACGGCAAAGGTATCCTTCACCGGCCGACCGGTGCAGGTGGGATCTGTCAGGAATATCAGCGGGCCCTGATCACCAAGTTTGGTGGCATAGGCTTTTTTTTCCGTGTCCGGGCCGTCGATATCGATGCGGCCACGGTCGTTGGATATGGCTTCATGAAACAACTGCTGTTTGGGCAGGTTGTGCTTGTAGGTGGTGTTGGTTAGTCCGAGCTTGCGCTCGAGTTGAAGTTTGAGCTCCATCCGATTTCCTGAAAATTTTATAGGTTAAAATTTACGATCTCAATGATGAGTGTTCGCTGCCTTCGTTGTCAACGCCGTGGTAAATGCTGATCAGGGGAGGGAGGCCACAGGCTCGCCTTTTACGTAGATCCCATCTTCCCGTATCGTCTGGTCCAGGAGTTTGATGAGCGCGTATACGGCATTTATGTAGGGAGTGGGCGTATCGGTTACTTCGCCGAGTTCGGCCACAGCCCCGATCAACGCATCGATTTCCATCCCCTTGCCCGCCTCTACGTCCTGCAACATGGAAGTCTTGTGCTTGCCCACCTTTTCGGCGCCTGCTATGCGTTTTTCCAGCGGTACCCGGAAGGTGAT